>JACCYP010000029.1 GCA_013696425.1 Thermoleophilaceae bacterium | reverse complement strand
CCATCAACGTGAACGACTCGGTCACCAAGTCGAAGTTCGACAACCTCTACGGCTGCCGCCACTCGCTGGTCGACGGCATCAACCGCGCGACCGACGTGATGCTCGCCGGCAAGGAGGCCGTCGTGTGTGGCTTCGGCGATGTCGGCAAGGGCTCGGCGGAGTCGCTGCGTGCGCAGGGTGCGCGCGTCGTGGTCACCGAGATCGACCCGATCTGCGCGCTTCAGGCCGCGATGCAGGGCTACGAGGTCAAGACGCTCGAGGACGTGCTCGACACGGGCGACGTCTTCATCACCACGACGGGCAACAAGGACATCATCACGGCCGACCACATGGGCCGGATGAAGCACCAGGCCATCGTCGGCAACATCGGCCACTTCGACAACGAGATCGACATCGCCGGTCTCGCGAACGTCGACGGGATCGAGCGGATCAACATCAAGCCGCAGGTCGACGAGTGGGTCTTCCCCGACGGCCACTCGATCATCCTGCTCTCGGAGGGCCGCCTGCTGAACCTGGGCAACGCAACCGGCCACCCGAGCTTCGTGATGTCGAACTCGTTCACCAACCAGGTGATGGCGCAGATCGAGCTGTACACGAAGAACGACGAGTACGAGAAGAAGGTCTACGTGCTGGCCAAGCACCTCGACGAGAAGGTCGCCCGCCTGCACCTCGACGCGCTCGGCGTGAAGCTCACCGAGCTCACACCCGACCAGGCCGCCTACATCGGCGTGCCGGTCGAGGGTCCGTACAAGCCCGCCCAGTACCGGTACTAGGCGATGAGCTCGCAGCCCTGCCCGAAGCCGTTGTCTGCCACGACCCCCAGGGTCTAGGCCGGCAGATGAGCGCCCTCACGGAGGGCGAGCGGCGGATCGAGTGGGCCGGCGGCCAGATGCCGGTCCTCCGCCAGGTCGGTGAGCGGCTCGCTGCAGAGCAGCCGCTCGCCGGCCTCCACGTGGGGGCCTGCCTCCACGTGACGCCTGAGACCGCCAACCTCGTCCGTGCCCTGCGCGCGGGCGGGGCCACGGTGGCGCTATGCGCCTCGAACCCGCTCTCGACCCAGGACGACGTGGCCGAGGCGCTCGCCGGCAAGGGCGTGGAAGTCTTCGCCAAGGGTGGCGAGGAGGGCTACGTCGGCAACGTCGTTGCCGTGATCGGCACGGAGCCCGTGCTCACGCTCGACGACGGCGCCGACCTCCTCACAGCCATGCACGCGAAGGGGCTGCCGGATGGTTTCGTCGGTGCCACCGAGGAGACCACCATCGGCCTCGTGCGCGTGCGCGCGCTGGAGCAGGAGGGCCGGCTCGGCTGCGCGGTGCTCGCGGTGAACGAGGCGCGTACCGAGCGCACCTTCAACGACCGCTACGGCACCGGCCAGTCGGCGCTCGACGGCATCCTGCGCGCCACGAACCTGCTGCTCGCCGGAAAGACGATCGTCGTGCTCGGCTACGGCACCACCGGGCAGGGCATCGCGCTGCGCGCCCGCGGCGCCGGCGCGAACGTCGTGGTCTGCGAGGTCGATCCGCTGCGCGCGCTCGAGGCGCGCATGGACGGCTACGAGGTGATGCCGGCGCTCAAGGCCGCCGAGCGCGGCGACGTGTTCATATGCGTCACCGGCGGCCGCGACGTGCTGCGCAAGGACCACTTCAAGCGGATGAAGGACGGCGCGCTGCTCGCCAACGCCGGCCACTTCGACGTCGAGATCGACCTCGAGGCGCTGCGCGCCGCGGCGGCCGGCGTGGAGCAGGTGCTGCCGCTCGTCGAGTCATATGACCTCGGCGACCGGCGTGTGAACCTGCTGGCCCGCGGCCGCGTCGTGAACCTCGCCGCGGCCGAGGGCCACCCGGCCGAGGTGATGGACATCTCCTTCGCGCTGCAGGCGCTGTCCGCCGTCTGGATGGCGACCCAGAAGGAGCCGCTGCCGGCCACGGTGCTGCCCGTGCCGGGTGAGATCGACCGCGAGGTGGCGAAGTTGAAACTCGACGCACTCGGCGTGAAGATCGACTCCCTCTCCGCCGCCCAGCGCAAGTACCTGACGTCCTGGCGGGGATGAGCCCCCTCCGCTAGCGTCCGGCGCCGCATGAAGGCGATGGTTCTAGCGGCCGGGCTCGGCACCCGCCTGAAGCCGATCACGTTCGAGCTCCCCAAGCCGATGGTGCCGGTTCTCGACCGGCCGGTGATGGCGCACATCCTCGGCCTGCTCGAGCGCCAGGGCTTCGACGAGGTGGTGGCCAATCTCCACTACTACCCCGACACGATCCGCGGCTACTTCGGCGACCGGATCGAGTATCGCTACGAGGAGGAGCTCCTCGGCACCGCCGGCGGCGTCCGCGGAGTCCGCGACTTCTTCGGCGAGGACCCGGTGCTCGTGATCTCGGGGGACGCGCTCACCGACATCGACCTGAACGCCCTGCTCGAGCGCCACAGGAGCGCCGGGGGCATCGGCACCCTGACGGTGAAGAAGGTCGAGGACACGCGCGAGTACGGCGTGGTGATCCACGACGCCGACGGGCGCATCTCCGGCTTGCAGTAGAAGCCGGACCCGGCCGAGGC
>JACCYP010000331.1 GCA_013696425.1 Thermoleophilaceae bacterium | reverse complement strand
CTGGTGGGGTGCGGTCTGCACGGCGCATGGGCGGCGCGCTGCCTCGCGGCCGCCGAGTACGGCCCGGGCATCTGCTTCGACCCCGATCCCGACGCGGCGGGGCGGCTCGCGGGCGAGCTCGGCTGGGAGGCCGGATCGCTCGAGGAGGCGCTGGCCCAGGACGTGGTCACGTGCGTGACGCCGGGCAACCAGCCGGTGCTGCGCGCCGGCGACGTGCAGCCCGGAATCCACATCAACATGCTCGGCGCCGACGGCCCGGGCAAGGCGGAGGCCGAGCCCGAGGCGGTGGCCGCCTGCCGGTTGTTCTGCGACGAGTGGGCGCAGGCATCCCACGGGGGCGAACTGGCGGGCGCGGTCGACGCCGGCCTGGTGTCGCGCGAGGACGTGACCGACCTCGGCGCGGTGCTCACCGGCGCCGAGCGTGGGCGCTCCGGTCCGCAGGAGACGACGCTGTTCGACTCGACCGGTCTCGCCATCCAGGATCTCGCGCTCTGCCACGCCGTGCTCGGCGGGGGTGCGGAGCCATCGGGGAAGGTGGCGCTGTGAGCTGGTTCGAGCGCGACCCACAGCGCCTCGCCGGCGCGGTGTACGGCACGATCCTCGTGACGGCGCTGGTGGCCGCCTACTCGGAGTACGACGAGGCCTCGAGCGTCGAGATGCTGGGCGCGGTCGTCACGAGCACGATCGTCCTGTGGCTGGCGCATGTGTACGCCCGCGTGGTGTCCGCGCGGATGGAGAACCCGGCCACGCCGGGCCTGTTCAAGGAGGCGGCGCGGCGAGAGGCGCCCGTACTCGGGGCCGCCGCGCTTCCGGCCGCCTTCCTGCTAGCCGAGCCGGGCCCGGAGCGCTAGAGCGGGATGTTCCCGTGCTTGCGCTTCGGGCCCTGCACGCGCTTGGTCTGGAGCGTCTCGAGCGCCTTGATCAGGCGCGGGCGCGTCTCGTGCGGTATCAGCACGTCGTCGATGTAGCCGCGCTCGGCCGCCGAGTAGGGGTTCGCGAAGCGCGCCTTGTAGTCGTCCATCAGCTTCTGGCGGCGCTCGTCGGGGGTCGGTGAGCCGGCGATGTCGCGGCGGTAGATGATGTTCACCGCGCCCTCGGGGCCCATCACGGCAACCTCCGCCGTCGGCCAGGCGAAGTTGAAGTCGGCCAGCATGTGCTTGGAGTTCATGACGTCGTAGGCGCCACCGTAGGCCTTGCGCGTGATCACGGTGATCTTCGGAACCGTCGCCTCGGTGAACGCGTAGAGGAGCTTCGCGCCGCGGCGGATGATGCCCGCCCACTCCTGCGTGGTGCCGGGCAGGAACCCGGGGACATCGGTGAAGCAGACGATCGGGATGTTGAAGGCGTCGCAGAAGCGCACGAAGCGCGCGCCCTTCTCGGAGGCGTCGATGTCCAGCACGCCGGCGAGCTGCGCCGGCTGGTTGCCGATGATCCCCACCGGGCGCCCGCCCAGGCGCGAGTAGCCGACGATCAGGTTCTTCGCGAAGTGCTCATGGACCTCGAAGAAGTCGCCGTCGTCGACGATCCGGGCCACCACATCGCGCATGTCGTAGGGCTTGTTCGGGTTGTCCGGGACGATCGTGTCGAGCTCGGGGTCCATCCGCTCGGGGTCATCGCCCGTGTCCATGCGCGGGGGCTGCTCGAGGTTGTTCTGCGGCAGGAAGGACATGAGGTAGCGCGCATCCTCGAGGCAGGCCTCCTCGTCCTCACTCGCGAAGTGCGCGACGCCGGACTTCGAGTTGTGGGTCATCGCGCCGCCGAGCTCCTCGAACTCGACCTCCTCGCCCGTGACCGTCTTGATCACGTCGGGGCCCGTGATGAACATGTGCGAGGTCTCCTTGACCATGAAGATGAAGTCGGTCATGGCGGGCGAGTAGACGGCGCCACCCGCGCACGGCCCCATGATCAGCGAGATCTGGGGGATCACCCCGGAGCACTGGACGTTGCGCACGAACACGTCGCCGTAGGCGCCGAGGGACACGACGCCCTCCTGGATCCGCGCGCCGCCCGAGTCGTTGATGCCGATCACGGGGCAGCCGATCTTGGCCGCAAGGTCCATGACCTTCACCATCTTCTCGGCCATCACCTCGCCGAGCGAGCCGCCGAAAACCGTGAAGTCCTGGCTGAACACGCAGACCG
>JACCYP010000201.1 GCA_013696425.1 Thermoleophilaceae bacterium | reverse complement strand
GCGCCGGGCTGGCCGCCGGGCGCGTTGCCAGGCGTCTCGGGCACCGGAGCGGAGCCCGTGTCGACGACCGCCGGCAGGCCGAGGTTGCCCTGCTCGTCCCTGGCGCGCAGCGCGACGTAGCGCTTGGTGCCCGCGGGCAGCGTGAGCGACTGATCGGTGCCCGCGGCCGGGGTGTCGAAGGTGTTCGCGAGGGGAGTGGCGGCGTCGAAGTTCGAGCGTGTGATCGGGCTGTCGGAGGTCGCGAGCTCATAGGTGCCGGCCTCACCGCAGAGCCCGTCGTCGCCCGGAGCCTTCAGACTCAGCTTGCCGGCGGCATACCCGACCGAGTAGGGCTTGCCGGGCGCCACTGCGTCGCGGTCGTAGTCGCCGGAGTTGGCGTTGTCGTGGTGGAAACGCGGCCACGACGCGGCAGCGCACGCCGGCGCGGCGGTCTCGTAGGCGGCGAGGATGCCGCTGCGGGTGATGGTCACGACCCGGCGCTTCGCGCCCGCGTCGGTGTCGAGCGTGCCGAACGACCCCAACAGCGGATTCGCCACGGTCCAGTCGGCGGTGAGCTTCGGCCACGCTGCGGACACGGGGGTTCCCGCGGCGGTGAAGGCCTGAAGGTCCTGCGAGGCGCTCGCGGCGAGGATCTCCTCGCCCGGGAGGCCATCGATGTCGCCGATCGAGGGGCCCGTCAGGAACTGGAGGTCGTTCATCGCCGCCGGGAACCCGGGCCGGGCCTGGCCGGTGGCGGGATCCCATGCGGTGAGCGAGTCCTGGCCGCCCTGGTACTCGGGGAACGCGACGTCCAGCGCGCGCTGGATTCCACTGGTGGGCATGAGCACGGAGGCGCTTGGCCCGCCGAGGTCGCCGAAGGCGGGGTGCCCGAAGGCGGCAAAGGTCGGCTTGTCCGCCGCGCCGCCGACGCCGACATCGGTCGCAAGGGTCGTGTCCTTGCCGCCCTGCGGCGGGGCGCACGACTGCCCGTGGCGGTTGAGGACGTAGCCCGGACCGGCGCCGGGGCTCACGGCCACGACGCGACCCTGGCCGCCGTTCGGGCACGCGAGCGCCGGGCCGATCGAAGGAGCGCCGGTGATTCCTTCGCCCACCACGGGCAGGATCTCGGGCTGGAGTAGGCCGATCTTCGCGGGCCAGCTGCCGCCGCCCTTCGGGTCGCCGTCGTTCTCGAGTGCGAACAGGCGTGAGTTGGCGCTTGCGAGGCCGAGGTCGAGCGGGTTGTCCTGGCCGCCGAAGTTGAAGCCGCCGGCCGCCGCGAGCGCCGCGACGGAGGCGGCGTTGAAGTTCGATGCGTTGAAGTCGCCCTCGTTGCCCTGGCCGGTCGCGTACTCCTCGTTGGTGCCCACGACGATCTCGGGCTTGCCGTCCGGCGGCTGGTCGATGTCGCCGACGGCCGGGGTCGAGACGATCGAGCCCTGGTTCAGGGCCGAGGTGCCCGCGTTCGCGTTGAAGGTCACCGCATGCGTCTGGGGGTCGATCGAGGCGACCTTGCTCTGGTCGACCACGATCTTCGGGAACCCGTCGACGTCGCTGCCCGAGTCGTTCCAGGCGTAGACGTGGCGGTCCATGCCCGCCACGATCACCTCGAGGCGCCCGCCGTCGTTGCGGTCGAGGTCGGCGAGCACCGGCGAGCCGATGAAGCCGTGCTGGGTGCGGTTGCGGGAGCCCTTGCGCACGTCGTTGAACGCCGACAGCGGCTTGCCGGAGTAGGCCGGGTTCGACTCCTCCTCGAAGACCCGGTCGCCTTCGGCGTCCCAGCCGTAGACCTTCCCCTCGAGATCGGCGGCATAGATCTCTGGCGATCCGTCGCGGTCCGCGTCGGCGGCGGCGAGCGAGGCGAGGATCGCCCCGCCCGCAAAATCGGCGATGTCACCGCTCTGGAAGGCACGCCCGGCGCCGTGCAGGGGCAGCGAATCCCCGCGCACCGGCCAGCCGGCGGCCTCCGAGCCGTCGGGCTTGTATGCGTGCACGATCCCGTCGCTCGTCGCCACGAGCAGCTCGTTGCGGTTGTCGCCGTCGATATCTACGAGCAGCGGCGAGGATGCACCGTCCGCGGGCAGCTGCTTGGGGAAGCCCGGCAGCATGTCCGCGTCGCGGTGCAGGGACATGTTGCGGCGGTCCTGACCGGTGAGCTCGTTGGCGCCGCTGCCCTGCTTTGCCACCACTCGCACGGTGAAGCCGTAGGGCTCGCTGGAGGGGCGCCCGCTCGATGTCTGCGCGCCGATGCCCGGCTCGCGGGCGTCGAAGTTCCCGGCGGTTGCGGGGAAGCGCGAGCGGAGGTCGGCGAGGTCAAGGTTCGCGACGACGCCGTTGTAGGCACCCGTGCGGGGCGTGGTGCCGTCGCACCACGTGGACGCGACCTTCTTGAAGTCCCCGCCCGGCGTGTCGGTGGTGAGGCGGTTGTTGGGCTGGGATCCCGGTGCCACGTGCACCTCGCACTTGTAGGTGCCGGCGCGCACACCGAGCTCGGCGCGCACCGCGAGCGAGGGGTTCTCCGGGTCGATCTGCGCGTACCACTCCGGCGAGGTGATCTCGACCTCGGGCGGGAGCTGCGCGGCACCGGCACGCTGGATCCGGTCGACGGCGCTGTTCATGTTCACGCGGCCGTACCCGAAGGTGTTGTCGAAGCCCTTGCGCGTCGGGTAGCGGCGGGTGGTGGGCACCGGCGATACGTATGTGCGGTCGCTCGGCAGCCCGGCGTTCAGGTTCGGGTCGGTGCACAGCGCGGTGGGGGGCGTGCAGGAGCCCTCGGGCTGGGTAGCGAAGTTCACGTCGTCTGCCTGGGGCACGCCGGCGAGCTCGCCCGAGGCCATCAGCTGGCGCACCTCGTTGGGGGTGATGCGGCACTTGCTGCCGTCCGTGCGGCGGCAGGTCGGATGGTCTGCGAGGTTGCCGTTCTCGCGTGCGTTGAAGGCGGCCGAGTAGATCAGCCCGGCCATGCCCGAGGCGCGCCCGACAGCGTCGGAGGAGCACGACACGCTCGGGATGCCCACGGTGATCTTCGACATGAAGTTGGTGCAGCCGTTGAACTGGAGGTAGGAGCGGTTCAGGGGCGTCAGCTCCTGTGCGAACTTGGTGATCGAGTTCACCTGGATCACGCCGGGCAGCGTCGAGGGCCAGTTGTGGTGCTGGGCTGCCTCGTCGGCGGCCGAGGCCATCACCACGACGCCGTGGTCGTAGGCATAGCGGACCGCATTGCGGGCGAGGTTCGAGTTGTTGAGCGTGCCGAGCGCCTCCTGCACCACCTCGACGTCGTTGTCGGCCGCGTAGATCGTCGCCTGCGCGAAGCGGTTCACATCCGCCACGAAGGAGTCCCCGACGCGCATGTGGATCGACATGCAGTTCGGGCAGGAGCCGAGCTCGCCGCCGTTGTTGGCCTCGGCGGTCGAGTCGCGCGCCTCGCCGGTGCCGTGCCCGTACTGGACGTCGTCGTAGGGATCGTTGTCGTCGTCGAGGAAGTCCCAGCCGACGATGTCGTCCTTGAAGCCGTTGTTGTCGGCGTCGCTGCCGTTCGAGAACGCGATCAGCACGTCCTGGGGGTCGAGCACGTTCGCGGGACCGACGCCCTTCCCGCCGCGCTGGGCGGGGTCGCGCTCGACACGGGTGTCGCAGGAGAAGTCGACCACGTTGAAGACGCCGTCGCCGTTCGCGTCGTCGCGATCCTGGTAGGTGGAGCAGTCCTCGCCCGCCTCGAGGGAGGCGGGGCGGTCGTGGAGGGGCACGGGCAGCTCGGCCTTGGTCAGGCGCGTCTTCTTGCGCAGGTCGGCCATCGCGCCGGCGTCGTCCCACTTGATGCCCGAGTCGAGCACGGCGATCGTCACGTCCGGGCGGCCGGTGGTGCTCCGCCACGCCGTGTCGACGTCGGCGGAGTCAGCGATGTGCGCGCCTCGCACGCCGTTGAGCTCCTTCGGGTCCTGGTTCACCGTCGCCTGGCTCTGGGGGTCGGGGTCGGGCGTCGCCGAGTACATCCACTGGAGCTTGCCGCCGTTCATCTCGTTCGGCTGCTGATTCGCGCCGGTGGGGAGCTTCAGGTCGTTGTAGGCGCCGCCGCCCGGATAGGGGAACGCCGCCTGCGCGGCCGGCGCCGCGCACAGCCCGAGCGCCACGGCGAACAGTGTGGCGAGGGCGCCCCGGCTAGCCATCGGCACGCAGCACCGCGCTCACCTGCACCGCCTCGGTCCGCCGCTCGCGCTTGCCACGCCGGAAGCGCTTGGAGCGGTAGCCGCGGTCGCGGGCGTAGACGGTGACGCGAGTGGCGCCGCATGCGCTCGCCTGCCGCCGAACCAGGCGGTTGCCCGCGCTCGAGAGCCTGAGCGCGATGGTCGCCTTGCCGGGCCGCTCGAAGGCGATGTAGCGCCGCTTCACGAGGGCCACCGCCTTGCGCGTGCGCGGGTCGGTGCTCTTCGCGGTCAGGCGGACCTTGCCGACGCGCTTGGAGCTCACCCGCACGACTAGCTTGCGGCTCTTGCGCAACTCCGCCTGGTTGCCCGTCAGGATCTTCAGAGCCGTGAACCGGCCCTTCTTGCGGCCGCGGCGGGCGCTGCGCGGGGTGCAGGCCGTGGGAAGCGGGGGAGTCGCGCCGGGAGTGGGCGTGGCGCCTGGGATCTGGCCGGTGCCCGGTGCGAAGCCCGGGGCGGGGGTCGTGCCACCACCACCACCACCGGTGCCACCACCACCGCCGGTGCCGCCACCGCCGCCGCCGGGCGTGGGACCCGGATCGGGATCGGGATCGGGAGGAGGCGGGGGCGCGAAGGCGCAGACATCCACCGCGCTTGCAGCACCCACCGGCTGGGAGGCGTCGGAGTTCACGTTGCCGAACTTGTCGACCGCCCCGCCAGGGCAGACCTGTGCCGTCTCGTCCGCAGCGAGCGCGCGGTTGGCCACCCAGCGGTCGTTCGACTTCGTGGCCGGCACCTGCTCGGCGCTCGTGCCGTCCTTGAGCACGGTGAACGTCACGGTCTCCGCGTCGCCCTCGTCGGCCCATGGACGGAAGGCGCAGGCGTCGCAGATCCACTCGAGCCCGTTCGCGCCCGTCTTGGGGCTGCTGCGCTCACACCACATCTGGTTGCGGATGAACCGCGGCTGGGCCGCGTTGGCCTCGTAGGTGTAGGTGTCGGGATAGTCGATCGGCCCGATCTCGTCGGGGCCCTTGCCGCACAGAGCGCGGCTGGTGCGCGGGCCGATCTTCACGCTCGGCTCGCCGCCCGGGTCGACCTGGGCGTCCTCGGCGGTGACGTGGTCCCAGCGCTTGACGACGAACGATGCCGACTCGAGGTGGTAGGGCTTGACGGTCGCCGGAGCGCCCTCGCGGCGCTCGCCGTCGACCACGAAGCGGTAGTTGCCCGGCGGCGTCGCGCGGTCCCCGCCCGGCATGTCGGTGTCGAAGTTCGCACCGAAGGCCTCGAAGTGGGCGGTCCAGAGCCACTCCTGGTTGCCCGTGGCGTACTGGTTGGTGTCCTCGCCGCTCGGGAACTGGAGCGTCACGGGAATCTCGCCCGACTGGTCGGCGAAGTCCTCCCACTGGTCGTTCACCCGCCGCTGCACCTTGACCACCGGGTTGTCGGTGAAGTTGTCGCCGCCGTTCCACTTGAAGAAGGTGCCGTCGAAGCGCTCGATCGACTCAGGCTGCTTGCGCGCCTCCACGTTGCCGCCGCTCGCCGGCAGCCCCGCCTCGTAGGCGGCGATGGCGCCGCCGCCGGTCTCGCCGAGCGCCTGAGCGCGCTGGTTGTTCAGGGCGAGGCTGGCCTCGATCTTCGGCTGGAACGGACCCGGGCTCTCCTCGAGCAGCTGATCCGCGGGCAGCGTCCAGCTCGGGTCCTTCAGTCGCCGCCCGAGCGTCACGAGCCGCGTCGAGAGGTAGTCCATCGAGTGCGGGCCCCAGCCGGTGAGCGCCTTGCGGTAGTGGTCGCCGCGCTGGAACTCGCGGTAGCTCGCGATGTAGCCGTTGTAGTCGTTGGCCATCCCGATGGGCACCGTGATCTTGTAGCCGAGGTCGGCAGAGGCCTGGGTGTCGTCCTGGGTGAAGTTGCCCTTGATCTGGCGGAGGTCGGTGGGCTCTGAGTCCGCGCCGGCGGCGTTCGCCACGTCGTTCCAGCCGTTGGCGGGATTGGTCACCTGGCGATGCATGCGCTCGACCTTCTCGTCGGAGAGACCGGTGAGCCGCGCGCCGCCCCCGGGGCGCTCGCAGTTCCACGTTCCGCTGCCATGACCCTCAGGGGGCAGGCCGCCGGGCACCGAGTCCCCGTAGGTGCCGTTGTTGTCCTTCGCGCAGCGTGCCTTCCAATCGAAGCCCACGTATTCGTTGCCGGCGACCTTGTCCGTGCGCGTCTGGATGTTCTCGGACTGGTCGTACCACTCCTCACAGGAGCAGACCGTGAACAGGATGTCGCCGAGCCTGATCGCCTGGAGGTGGATGTTGATGTCCTCCTGGAGCGCGCCGTAGCTGGGAGCGCCGTAGTTCTCGGGAACCGGGATGCCGCGCGCCTGGAAGTCGTCGGTGGTGAGGCCGGTGCCGGGGAAGCTGACGCCGCCGGGCGGGGGCGGCGCGCCGATCTCGCCGGCGAGGGCGTTCAGGCCGGACTGCACGCCCTGGCAGTCGGGCAGGCCGACGACCGGGAGCTGCGGGTTGCCACCGAAGGTCGTGTCGGTGCGGCAGTTCGAGACACCCGGGTAGGGGTGGGTGAGCGGGCCGGGGTAGTACTTGTCGACGACCCCCACCGGCTCGTCGGTGGTGAACGGGACGTAGTGGTCGGGGTCCTCAGGCGTCCCGTCCGCGATGTCGCGCCAGGTCTTCTCGACGGCGTCCGCCATCAGCGAGCCGCCGTAGTCGGCCTGCCCGTACTCGCGGTGGGAGAAGTCGAGCCGCTCGCTGGGGTCGAACACGTCGCTGTTCATCGGCTCCGAGGTGCCGACGGCGCTCTGGGTCCAGATCGTGACCGCCTCCGTGCGCCGGTCGACCATCCGCTCGAGCGGGCCGAGGTAGTCGGCGCTGATCAGGTCGTTGCCGTCGAGGAACTCGGGATGCAGCGGGAAGTTGACGAGGTTCGCGAGCGGCTTCGGGTTCCCGGGGTCGGAGATGTCGTCGAAGCGGATCACGGTCATGTCGTGATCGGTGTTGTCGCGCGGGTAGCCGGCCGGCGTGCCGTCGTCGCCGATCGAGGGGCCGTAGGAGTGGCGGTGGGTCTTCTCGAACTGGGACACCGCCGCGCCGACGCGCACCGGCTTCATGGTCGCGTTCGCCTTGATCACGGCGTCGGCCATCCGCTGGGCGAGGTAGTTGTACATGCGGACGTCGAAGACGTCCTGGAAGGTCCAAGTGCCGGCCGCGGTCGAGGAGTAGTAGGGCGAGGAGTGGTTGTGGGTCACCGCCATCGTGAAGTTCTCCTTGCCGATGTCGATGTTCGCCGCCTCGATCAGCTGGGCCGCGCGGCGCCAGACGAGATCCTGGGGGATGTAGTTGTCGTTCTTGACGATCGCGTACTTCTGGCCGTTGCCCGCCTGCATCACGAGCGCGCGCACCGACAGCCGCGACTGGATGCCGTAGGAGCCCTTGCGGCGGGTGGAGTGGGCGGTGGGGTCGTAGGTGCCCTCGCGCTCGTCGACGAAGGTGCCGTCGGAGGCGTACTGGCCCGCAGAGGCGCCCACGTGCCACGAGGAGTCGAGCTTGGCGGCCCCGGCCTTCAGCTGTGCCGCATCGGCGGCGACCGGCCCGGCCAGCATAGTTGCGGCAAGCGCTGCCAGGGCCAGAAAGACTCGACGGATCTGCACGGAAACTCCTCCTCGGGGGTGGTCCTCGGGGAAGTAACGCGCGAGCGGCCCAGTTCTGACGCGGCCCGCTAACGGACGGACTCGAGCGCGCGCTGCTTGAGCGCGAGCTGGATCAGCAGCAGATCGCGCGGGCGCTCGACGGAGAGGCCCGTGAGCTCCTCCACCTTGGCGAGCTGCGCGGCGGCCTCCGGGCGCTCGAGCGTGCCCTCCGCAAACGCTTCGAGTGTGTCGAGTAGATCCCCGCCGCGCCCCTCCGCGTAGGCCTCGAGCGGCCCGATCGCGCGGCGGCGCACGACGGCCCCGATGCGCGGTGAGCGCGCGAGCAGCAGCTCGGGCAGGAAGTCCTCGGCGCTCACGGTCCCGCGCAGCCAGAGCTGGCGGCCGAGGTCCACGAGCAGGCGCGCCTCCTCGAGGGCGGCGGCGAGCTCGACGCGGTCCGTCGGCGGGCCCACCGCGAGCAGCGCGCGGG
>JACCYP010000304.1 GCA_013696425.1 Thermoleophilaceae bacterium | reverse complement strand
TGCGCGTGAGCGAGGCCTACCTCGAAGGTGAGGAGACCTCGGGGAAGCAGATCAAGGCGCTGCGCAAGCATGTGGCACGCACCCTGTCGGAGTTCGAGTGGTGGACGGGGGGCGAGGACCGGCGCCTGGCGGGCATCGGGGGCACGATCCGCAACCTGGCGACGGCGGTCCAGAAGACCCTCGAGGTACCAGACGTCGATGTCCAGGGCTTCCTGCTCACGCGCGACGCGCTCGGCGACCTGATCGACGAGCTCGCGGCGCGCAAGCCGGCGGACCGCGGCAAGGTGCCGGGCATCAAGCCCGACCGCGGTGACGTGATCCTCGGCGGCGCGCTCGTGCTCGACGCGCTGCTCGACACGTGCGGCTTCGACGCACTCGAGGTGACCGAATCCGGGCTGCGCGAGGGCATCTTCTTCGAGCGCTTCCTCGCCGACCGCACCGAACCGCTGCTCGAGGACGTGCGCGGCGATGCCGTGCGCAACCTGGCGCGGCGCTTTCACTACGAGCCCGCCCACCAGGCGCACGTCACGCGGCTCTCGCTCGAGCTGCTCGATGGTCTCGACGCGGTGGGCGCGGTGAAGGCCGACAGCGAGGCGCGCGACCTGCTCTGGGCGGCCGGGATGCTCCACGACACCGGCGCGGCAATCGATTACGACGACCACCACAAGCACTCCCAGTACCTGATCCTCTCCGCCGGGCTGCCGGGCTGGACCCCGCGCGAGCTCGAGCTGATCGCGCTCGCCGCGCGCTACCACCGAAAGGGCGACCCCGATGCCTCCGAGCTCGGGACGCTCGAGGAGAAGGGCGACGGCAAGCTGCTCGCCGTGCTGGCGGGCGTGTTGAGGATGGCCGAGCAGCTGGAGCGCAGCCGTGACGGCGCGGTGCGCTCGGTCGAGGTCGAAGCCGTCAACGGCACCGTGACCGTTCGCGCCTCAGCGGTCTCCGACGACTCCGTGCCCGTCTGGTCGGCGCGCCGCAACGCCGACCTGCTCGCCCGCGCCATCGGGCGCGAGGTCGAGGTGCACGGGGAGCGCTAGCTCCGGACCAGGTCGCGGTCGAAGTCGTAGCTGAGCAGAGCCAGGGCCTCAGCCGGCTCCAGCCAGCGCATCTCGTCGACCTCGTCGTTGGGCTCGAACTCGCCGCCGAGCACGGTCATGCGCCAGTAGCGCACGCGCTTGGGGCGCCCCTTGTGATCGGCGTAGCGGGTCTCCGGCAGCTCCTCGCCGAGCTCGCAGCGCAGGCCGATCTCCTCCTCCACCTCGCGCAGCGCGGCCTGCTCGTGGGCCTCGCCGCGGTCGAGCTTGCCCTTGGGCAGCGACCAGTCGTCGTAGCGCGGACGATGGACAACGGCGATGCGCCCCTCGGCATCCATCACCAGCCCGCCGGCCGCCTCGATCACAGCTCGGTGACGTCTGCGCCGCCAGGGGCGAATTGCACGCGCTCCACGACGCAGTCGGGGGCTGCCTCGCGGACGCGATTGACCAGCGCGCCCGTGGCCTCCCAGTGAGTCCAGAAGAGCACGGTGGGGCCCGCCCCGGAAACGGTGGCGCCGATCGCCCCGAGCTCGGGGGCCTGCTCGACCAGCTCCATCGAGCGCGGGTAGAGATGGGCGCGGCGCGGCTGGTGGATCCGGTCGGAGAGGCCGCGGCGCACGTAGGAGAGGTCTCCGAGCGCGAGGCCGAGCACGAGCAGCGAGGAGTGCGCGATGTCGTGAACGGCGTCGGACATAGGGATCTCCGCGGGCAGCGCCGCGCGCGCGCCGGCGGTCGACACCGGGTCGGGCGGCGTGGCGAGCACGCCCTCGAGGCCGGCGGGGGGCTCGAAGCGCACCGGGTCGTGCTCTGCACAGATCACGAAGCCGCCGAGCAGCGCCGCGGCCACGTTGTCGGGGTGCCCCTCGAGCTCGCGCGCCAGCTCGAAGAGCTGGGCGTCGAGCTCGTAGAGATGGTCGGCTGCCACAAGGCCGGCCACGATCGCCGCTGCGCTCGAACCGAGGCCGGCGCCCACCGGGATGTCCGACTTCAGCTGAAAGGAGAGCCCGTCGGCGGAATGCAGCGCCTCGAAGGCGCGCACGCACAGGTTCGAGCGGTCGAGCGGAATACCGGCCACGTTCGAGGTCACGCCGAACTGGCCGGTCTCCTCCACCGTGAGCTCGAGCTGCACCGACAGCGCGGCGGCGAGGGCGTCGTAGCCCGGCCCGAGGTTGGCCGAGGAGGCGGGCACCTTCACGAGCCGCCGGCGGTTCACCGCAGCACCACCTTCTCGAGTGCCTCGAGCGAGGGCTCGCACGGCACCACGGGCTGCGCGTTGGCGATCGCCGTGGTCGGATCCTTCAGACCGTGGCCCGTGAGCACGCACACGGTGGTGCCCTCGGACCCGTACTTGAGCATCCCCGCCACGGAGGCGGCCGATGCCGGCTCGCAGAAGATGCCCTCGGCGGCGAGGCGGCGATAGGCGTCGAGGATCTCGGCGTCGGACACGGCGCGGATCTCTCCGCGCGAGGCGGTGACCGCGTTCATCGCCTCCTCCCAGCGAGCGGGGTTCCCGATCCGGATCGCCGAGGCCACCGTCTCGGGGTTCTCCACCGGCTCGCCCTTCACGAGCGGCGCCGCGCCCTCGGCCTGGTAGCCGTGCAGGTGCGGCGAGGCGTTGTACTCCTGGAAGCCGCGCCAGTACGCCGTGATGTTGCCGGCGTTGCCGACCGGTATGCAGAGCGTGTCGGGCGCGCCGCCGAGCTGATCGCAGACCTCGAACGCCGCAGTCTTCTGTCCTTCGATGCGGAACTCGTTCAGCGAGTTGACGAGCGCGATCGGGTGCCTGTCGGTGAGCTCTCGCACGAGCGCGAGCGCCTGGTCGAAGTTGCCGCGCAGAGCGATCACGTCGGCGCCGTGCATGAGCGCCTGGGCGAGCTTGCCGGTGGCGATCTTCCCGTCGGGCACGATCACAGCGCAGCGCAGCCCGGCGCGCGCGGCGTAGGCGGCGGCGCTCGCGGCGGTGTTGCCGGTCGAGGCGCAGATCACGGCCTCGGCGCCCTCGGCCATCGCCGCGCTCACGGCCACGGTCATGCCGCGGTCCTTGAACGAACCGGTCGGGTTCGCGCCCTCGAACTTCAGCCACGTGTCGCCGGGCAGCTTCGCCGAGCGGATGAGCGGAGTCTCCCCCTCCTCGAGCGTCACGAGCGGCTCGACCGGCAGCCGGTCGGCGTACTTCCAGAGGCTCACGCCGAGGCCGGCCTCACTCCGCGAACTCCTCGTCCACCACGTGCAGCGCGCGCGGCTTGGAGCGCACGAAGTCGAGGCCGCCGATCAGCTTCACGGCGGCGCGGAACTTCGACTCGAGCACCGGGTGCATGACCATCGAGAGCCGGGCGTCCTCGCCGAGGCCCTTCTGGACCACCGAGCGGATCGACACGCCCTGGAGGCCGAGCACCTCAGCCACCTGGGCGAGCACGCCGGGACGGTCGGCCACCTCGAGGTGGATGTAGAACGCGGACTCGCGGTCGGCCACCACCGGCAGCGGCTGTGCCGGGGCCGGCAGCGAGGTGGGCGGGATCATCGCGCTCACCACGTCGCCGAGCACCGCGGATGCGGTCTGGGAGCCGCCGGCGCCGGGACCCGACAGAGTGATCTCGGTGATGGCCGGGGACTCGATCGTGACCGCGTTGAACGAGCCGTTGACGCTCGCCAGCGGGTGGCCCTCGTAGAGGAAGGCGGGATAGACCTGCACGGAGATGCCCTCGCCGATCCGTTCGGCCGAGCCGATCAGCTTGAGCGAGAGCCCGAACTCCTTCGCGTACTCGATGTCCTCGCTCGTGATGTTCTCGATGCCCTCGTAGGGCACGTCGTCGAGGCGCACCGGCACATCGAAGGCGAGCCGGGCGAGGATCGTCATCTTCGCCGCGGCGTCCTTGCCGTTCACGTCCTCGCTGGGATCGGCCTCCGCGTAGCCGAGCCGCTGGGCCTCGGCGAGGGCGTCTCCGTAGGAAGCGCCCGTGCGGGTCATCTCGGTGAGGATGAAGTTGGTGGTGCCGTTCACGATCCCGTGCACGCGCTCCACGTGCGCCCCGGCGAGCGTCTCGTGGATGACGCGGATGGCAGGCACCACGCCCGCCACCGAGGCCTCGAAGCGCAGCTGCACGCCATGGGTCCGTGCCGCCTCGTAGAGCTCCTCGCCGTGCTGGGAGAGCAGCTGCTTGTTCGCGGTCACCACGTGCTTGCCGGCCTCCATCGCGCGCAGCACGTACTCGCGGGCCGGCTCGATGCCGCCCATCAGCTCCGCGATCAGGTCCGAGCGGGCGAGGATGTCCTCGAAGTCCCCGCGCGAGCGCGTGAGCACGCCGGAGATCTCCGGCCGCAGGCCGGTGGTGCGCTCGATCTGCTCGGCGCGGCCCTCGACAAGCTCGCGGAAGGCGGAGCCGACTGTGCCGTGGCCGAGGAGGCCCACGGCGAACGTTTCAGACATCCCGGTAGGTCAGATCCTCGTAGGTCTCGCGGCGCACGACCTCGCGCGCCTCGCCGCCGGAGCAGAAGATCACGGGCGGGCGCGGCACGCCGTTGTAGTTGTTCGCCATGGCGTGACCGTATGCGCCTGTGGCGGGGATGACCAGCACGTCGCCGGTCCTGGGGCTCTCGATGGACACGTCACGGATGAGGATGTCGCCGGACTCGCAATGCATGCCGGCGACGGTGACCACGTCCGAGCCGCCGAAGCGATCGGCGATCTCGGCCTCGTAGCGCGCCCCGTAGAGCATCGGGCGCAGGTTGTCGGACATTCCACCGTCGACCGCCACGTAGGTGCGCACGCCGGGAATCTCCTTCACCGCACCCACGCGGTAGAGCGTGACGCCCGCGTTACCGACGAGCGCGCGGCCGGGCTCGCACAGCACGGTCACGCCGTCGGGCGCGTTCGAGAGCATCGCCTCGGCGAAGTCCTCGACGCTCGGCGGGTCGTCGTCCTCGGTGTAGGCGATGCCGAGGCCGCCGCCCAGGTTGAGCAATGGGTAGTCGCCCATCGAGGCCAGCAGCTTGCCGAGCTCCTCGAACGGCGCCACGTCGAGCAGCTGCGAGCCGATGTGCGCGTGCAGCCCGCGCAGCTCGAGCCGGTCGATGCGCTCGATGGCGCCGGCAACGTCGTCCATGCCGAAGCCGAACTTCGAGTCGGCCTGGCCGGTGGAGATGAAGGAGTGGGTGTCGCCGCTGATGCCGGGGGTCACGCGCAGGAGCACCTTCTGGCCGGGCGCGTTGGCCTCGAGCCACTCGAGCTCGGTGAAGTTGTCGATCACGACGTGGCCGACGCCGGCGTTCAGCGCGTACTCGAGCTCGGCCGGCGTCTTGTTGTTGCCGTGCATGTAGATCCGCTCGGGCGCGAAGCCGCCCGCGAGCGCGAGGTGCAGCTCGCCGCCGCTCGCCACGTCACATGCGAGACCCTCCTCGGCCATGATGCGGTAGGCCGCGGTGCACGGGAACGCCTTGCTCGCGAAGAGCACCTCGAAGTGCTCCGTGCGTGCTCGGAATGCCTCTACGAACTCGCGCGAGCGGGCGCGGACGTCGTCCTCGGCATAGACATACGCGGGGGTGCCGAACCTCTCGGCGAGCTCGATCGCGTCACAGCCGCCCACCTGGAGCCGGCCCCGCTCGTCGAGCCGGGAGTCCGAGGGCCAGACCCGTGAGAGAGTGCGTGTGGCGGCCATGATCGAGCCGCGGATTATGGAGCATCCGGTTCCAGAGCCGCCCGCGCTCGGAGAGGAGAACGGGCTGGCCTACGCGCTGTTCATGCCGCCCGGCGACCCCGAGGCGGGCGTCGTGATCCTCCATGGCGCCGGATCGGGCAAGGAGAGCCACTACGACTTCGCCCGCGCCTGCCGCGCCCAGGGCCTCGCCGCGCTCTCCTTCGACGCGCGGGGTCACGGGTCCTCGGAGGGCGAGTGGGGTCCCGGCGTGTTCGAGGACGCGCGCGCGATGAGCGACCTCATGCGCCGGCACGTGCCGCGGGTGGCGCTGCGCGGCACGAGCATGGGCGGCTTCACGGCGATCCACGCCGCCGCACTCGACCGCACGGTGTTCGCGGTCGTGGCCGTGTGCCCTGCGCAAGAGGACATGCTCGCCCGCAGCCTGCGCTCGGGTGCGCTGCCGGACTTCAGCGTGGACGTGGAGGGGTCGGTGCGCTGGCTCGAGGGCCTCGACATCGGCGACGCGGCGGCCGCGCTCGCTGGCCGCTGCGCGCTGCTGCTGATGCACGCCGAGGGCGACGAGCAGGTGCCCTATACGGCCTCCCAGGAGATCTTCGAGCGGGCCGGCGAGCCCAAACGGCTGCTGCTCATGCCGGGCGGGCACCACCGCTCGCTCCAGCACGACCCGGAGATGCAGTCGGCGTCGATCCGGTGGATCGAGCGCTCGCTACGGAAGCAGTGACTTCGACTGCACGTCGGGCAGGGCGTCGACGATCTTCGACAGCTCCTTGCCCGTGTCGCTCACGGTCTTGCCGAGGTTGGGGTCGACCTGACCGACGGTGTCACCCACACCCTGGGTGACTCCGCGGGTGGTGTCGCCGAGCCCGCGCCTCACCGCCCCAGAGTCCACGTCGGGAGCCACGCCGTCCAGCGGCGCGGCAGCGGCTGGGGACCTGCCGCCGGCGCCGGGAGCTCCGGGATCGGTGCCGCC
>JACCYP010000303.1 GCA_013696425.1 Thermoleophilaceae bacterium | reverse complement strand
GGCGGCACCGCCTCGGTGAGCGGGCCGTCGCCCGGGACCGCCAGCTCGACCGCGAAGCCGTGCTCCGGCAGCCGCCGCGCCACCCGCAGCAGAGCGTGCTCGGCGCCGCCGAGCTCAGCCGACTGCGCGACCGCGAGGACCCTCTCACTCATGAAGCCGCGATCATGTCAGGGCATGTCCGTCTACGAAGAGGAGATCTGGCAGTCGCTGCCCGAGGACCGCGGCGAGCCGCCGCCGCACCTGCAGCAGTGGCTGAGCGGCCTTCCGCGGGCGCGCCGGGCCCTCGACCTCGGCTGCGGCGACGGCTGGCTCACTCTCCACATCCCGGCCGAGGAGGTGGTGGGGGCCGACCCCTCGTGGACCGCCCTCGACCGCGCGCGCACGAGGCTCCCGGACGCTCGCCTGGTCCCGGTCCCCGTCGACGGGCGGCTCGTGCTCGAGGACGGCGGCTTCGACCTGGTGGTGATGACCGAGGTGCTCCAGCACGTCCGCGACGTGCAGCTCCTGCTCTCCGAGGCCAGGCGCGTGCTCGAGCCCGGCGGGCGGCTCGCGGTGAGCGCCCCGGCCAACAATCGCGCTGGAGCACTGAAGCTTTTCCTCCGTGGCTGGTTTATTGACCCCATGTCGCCCGTGGTGCGCTTCTTCTCCATGCCGAGCCTGCGGGCCTGCCTCGAGGAGATGGGCTTCGACGTCGAGGCCGCAGATTCCAGGCGCGGCTCCCTGCTCGTGACGGCCACCCGATGAGGGTCGCCGTGCTCGGCACGCGTGGGATCCCGGCGTCCTACTCCGGCTTCGAGACCGCCGTCGAGCAGATCACGAGCCGGCTCACCGGCATGGGTCACGAGGTGACCGTCTACTGCCGCCCGCACGTGGTCGACTCGAACCTCGCCACGTGGAAGGGCGCGACGCTCGTCCACCTGCCGACGATCCGCAACAAGTACCTCGACACCTTTGTCCACACCCTGCTCTCGAGCTTCCACGCCGCCTTCAAGGTGCAGCCCGACGTGGCGCTCTACTTCATCGCAGGCAACTCGCCGCTGTGCCTCATCACCCGCGCGGCCGGCATCCCGACTCTCATCAACGTGGACGGGCTCGACTCGAGCCGGCGCAAGTGGAACCGCTTCGCCAAGGCCTATCTGCGGCTGGCAGAGCGGCTCTCGCCGCGGCTCGCCACGCGCGCGATCACCGACTCCTACGCCGTCGCACAGATCTTTGAGCGCCGCTACGGCCGCCAGATCGGGGTGGTGCCCTACGGCGCCGAGGCGCCGCCGGAGACGGGCACCGTGACCCTCGACCGCCTCGGCCTCGACCCGCGCGAGTACGTGCTCTTCGTCGGGCGCCTCGAGCCCGAGAACAACCCGCACCTGCTCGTGGAGGCGTGGGCGCAGCTGCCGAACTCCGTGACGGGCGGCAGGAAGCTCGTGGTGGTGGGCGGCGCCCCGTACGCCTCGGACTACATCCAGCAGGTGCGCCGCTCGGCCGATCCGCGCGTGGTGTTCCCCGGCTACGTGTTCGGCCGCGGCTACTGGGAGCTTCAGCGCAACTCCTACCTCTTCTGCACGCCCACCGAGGTCGGCGGCACCCACCCGGTGCTGCTCGAGGCGCTCGCCGCCGGGGCGTGCGTGCTGGTGAACGACTACGAGCCCAACCGCGAGACCGTCGGCGAGGCCGGCGTCTACTTCTCGGGCGCCGAGGGCGTGCCCGACCTCGCGCGGCAGCTCGAGCGCCTGCTCGGGGATCCCGAGCTGGTGGAGCGCCACCGCTCGCTGGCGATCGAGCGCGCCGAGCTCTACTCCTGGGACGCCGTCGCCACCGCCTACGAGCAGCTGCTGCTCGAGGTCTCCGACGGCCTCGGCCACGGCCCACTGCCGATGGACCGTGTCGAGGAGCTCGAGCGCGCGACCAGCCCGGCTATCGCCGCGCCGGCGCCTTCCTCCGCGTCGACCGCTTCTTCTTCGGTGCCGCCCGCTTGACGGCCACGGCGCGCGTGACCACCGGCGCGCCGGCGGCCGGGTCGGTCCACACCAGCCTGTAGGAGCCGTTGCGGGTGAACTTCACGGACATGTTGAAGTTGCCGCGCGGGTTGGTGACCGTCGCCGGGCGGCCCACCGTGCGCCACCCGCTCTTGCCGGTGCGTGAGAACTGCACCTTCACGCCGAGCGCCGAACCGTTCGCCGCCGAGCGCAGCACGCCCCAGATGCGCAGCTTCGAGCCACGCTTGGGGCGCCGCGGCTGGACGTCGACGGTGCGCTGGTAGTCCTCGAACGCGCTCTTCTTCGCGCCCTGGTTGTTCAACAGGCCGGACTGGAATGTGCCCCAGTAGCGCGGGTCGCGCACCGGGAACTCCGTCAGCGGCCCGTCGTCCTTCAGCAGGAACTGGGCTGTCGAGGCGATCCGGCCGTTGCGGAACGCGACGTGCTCGGCCTGGGCGAGGTAGTCGGCCTGGCGGCTGTAGGACACGCCGATGGTCGGGTCCGGCGGGTTGGTCTGGTAGCCGTACTCGGTGAGGTAGATGGGCGGCTTCTTCGCCTTCCCGTAGCGCCCGTAGGCGCGGTCGAGCGTCTTCGTGATGCGCGGCAGGTCGGCGATGGTCACGTTGTCCTTCACGCGGTCCGGGCGCAGGGGCGGTGACTCGAGCGCGTAGGGGTGGTGGGCCCAGCCGGCGTTCTCGAACAGGCCGGGGTGCTCGGTGCTGAAGCGCGACTGGCCTGCCCTGTCGACGGGGCAGCCGCGCACCTGCGCCTCGCCGCCGTTGAACGGCTTGAAGGAGCGGTCGAGGCAGTAGACCTCGCGGATGAAGTCGAGCGGCTTGATCGGCCTGGTGAGCGCGCGCTGCTCGAGGCCGCGCGGCGCCGTCTCGCCCATGAGCACCGTGTCTGAGGAGTGTCCCGTGGCGGCGAGGCCGGCCCAGCCGGCGTCGGCCAGGCCGCGGTAGATGCGCGCCGCCGCCATCACGAGTGGGCGGTGGCTCGAGCGCGGGTCGGGCAGCCACGAGGGCGTGAGCCAGCCCGGGTGGTTCGGCTCGTTCCAGAACGACCACATGTCCACGCGCGGGAGGATGTTCCCCGGTACCGGTGCGGGCGGAGGGGGCGCCTCGCCGATCAGCGGCTTCGGGGGCGCGGTCGGCTGGGTGCTCGGCAGCCGGTAGTCGCCCGCGTAGCGCTTGCCGACGGCGGTCGTGAACGCCTGGAACTCGGCGGCGCTCGGGTCGAAGGTCTTCTTGATGTCCTCGCGCGGCGCCGGGCCCGTGGCCCAGAGCGGCGCGGGCGAGGTGAGCGAGAAGAACGGCCTCAGGCCGTGCTTCTGGGCGAGGGTCACGATGTTGTCGTAGCGGGTCCAGTTCTCGGCCGGGTACGCGGCGGGATCCGCGGCGTCGAAGGCGGGCTTCGTGGTGGTGTCCGCGGCCGGGGCCACGAGGCGCCAGTAGACGCTCACACGCACCGTGTCGACGCCGAGCGCCTTCAGCTGGGCAAACGTCGTATCCACGTTCTCCGGGGTCTGGTAGACGATCTCCGAGTCGTCCATGAGGATCGACTGCTGGAGAGGCGCCGCGTGCGCGCCCGCGGCCGGCAGGCCGAGGACGAGCATTGCTGTGAGGAGTGTTCGTTTCATGGGGTGGGCGTGGGCTCCGGCTCCGGCGGCGGCGGTGAGAGCTGGGCCGCCGCGGTGGCCGCCAGCCCGCCCGCCTCCGGCGAGTTCGGGTCGAGGTATTGCACCACACGCACGGCTTCGAGCGCGCCGGGCACCGAGCCGAGCCGGCCGAGCCGGAACTCTGCCAGCCGCAGCCAGGTCTCTGCGTCATTCGGGTAGCGGGCGACCGCCCGCTCGAGCGTCTTGACGCCCGCGGCAGGGTCGCCGGCGTTCGCCTCGACCTCGGAGCGCACCCACAGGGCGCGCGGCGAGAGCGGGTTGATGTCGCGCGCCGCCTGGGCGTGCCCGGCCGCCGCCCTCAGGTCCTTCCTCGCTATGGCGTCGATGGCGCGGTCGGCGGCCTGGTCGCTGCGCAGGGGCTGCCACACCGCCCACGCGCAGACCACGGCCAGCAGCCCGATCGCGCCGGCGAACATCAGCCGCGCGGGGTCGGGCTTCGGAAGCGGCCAGCGCAGGCAGGCCGGCGCATCGCGCGTTATCCATCCGCCCACGGGGCCGCGACCCGCGACCCAGCCCGCGCCCACGAGCGCCATCGCCGTGGGTCCCGGCACGAACCACGTCCAGTCGATCGCCGAGTGGATGCCGAAGACCACCGCGCTCAGCGCGAGCGCGGCCACGGCCATGCGCTCGGGTGTCCAGGGCTCACCGCGGGCGCGCGGCCAGGCCCCGACGGTGCGCGCCGCGGCCACGAGCCAGGCGAGTCCGAGCGCCAGCACGGCGAACAGCCCCACGAGCCCCATGTCGGCCATCGTCTGCACGACGTAGCCGTGTGCGTGTCGCGAGACCAGCGCGTCCTTGCGGTAGCGCAGGCGCGAGAGCCCGAAGGTGCCGGCGCCCGTGCCGAGCGCCGGGCGGTCCTTGAACACGCGGCCGGCCTGGCGCCAGTAGCGCCCGCGCGAGGAGGAGGCGACCGTCAGGCGCCCGGGACCGCCGGGAGTCTTCGCGCTCTCGCTGGTGAGCTGCTCCGCGCGCTCGGAGATCGTCCCCCCGATGCCGCGCTCGGAGATGGCGAGGGACGTGAGCAGGAGCAGCGGGATGGCCGCCGCCACACCGATCGTCGCGATGCCGGCCCGCTTGCGCACGTCGGTCGCCGGACTGTGGTGGGCGTTCACGAAGCCGATGACCGCGCCGAGGGCGAGCAGGCCAAGCAGCATCGCCACCACGAGGATGCCGAACGGGACCGCGACGTCGGAGCGCACCGCCACCGGCTGGAGGTCCTTGGTGAAGGCGTCCTTCGACAGCGCCCAGAGAAGCACCGGCGCGGCGCCCGCGGCGCCCACCGCCAGCACCGTGATGCTTCGCAGGCGCAACGGGACGAAGCCGATCCAGAGCGCGGCACCGATCCCCGCCGCCGCCAGCGAGCCGCGCGAGTAGGACAGGAAGATGGCCAGCAGGAACATGGCCACCAGCGGGTAGGCGAACGCGTTGGCGGGCGGGTGGCCCGAGCGCCGGGCGCCGAGCCAGAGCGCCAGCGGCAGCCCGAGGGCGGCGGTTGCCCCGACGGCGTTCCAGTAGCCGTAGGGGGCGCCTATGCGCGCGTAGATCTCGCTCTCGGCGAGCGCGGCCGGGAAGATGCGCGAGAGCAGCGCGTAGCCCACCACGATGGCCGCAGCTCCGAGGACGCCCCGCAGGACCGCGTCCCATCCGCCCGGGAACAGCCGCACGGCGCCCACCGCCGCGGCGAACACCGCCAGGTAGGCGATCGTGCGGTTCGCCTCGATCCACGAGAGCTCCGGCTGGATCGACCACAGGATCGACAGCACCGTGACCGCCGCCAGCAGCGCGAACAGCGCCAGCGTGGCGCCGCCGTAGAGGCGGTTGCCGCGGCTGTACACCACGGCGAACCCGACGATCAGACCTCCGGCGATCACCAGCACCATCTCCACCCAGGTGGCCCGCTCCAGGGTGTTGCCGCCCTTCGCCGCGAAGGCGACGGCGGCCAGCGCTAATGCGAGTCCGGCGCTAGCGGCGTAGGAAGCGGAGCGCGGCATTGGGCGCGATGCCACGGCGCTTCATCACCAGTAAGCCGCCGGCCGCGGTGAGCAGCGCGACGCCGATGAGCGCCAGCAGGATGGGGAGCGGGAGCTCGTTGGTGGCGTTGGAAGCCTTGAAAAGTCCGTTCTTGCCGGGCTCGACCGTCCGCCCGGCGACGACCGCCTTGGGCTTGAGAGTCGAGCCGGAGTCGCTGGTGGTGCCCTTGGCGCTCGAGTCCGTGCCCAAGGCGCCGGAACCACCGCTGCCGCCGGAACCCGTGGCGGATGCGATCTTGTCCGCGGTCCCGGAACCGCCGGAACCGCCCGAGCCACCGCCGGACTCCGAGCCGTCGTTGGAGCTCGTGGACGCCGTTGCGGAGAGACCCTTGTTGATGGCCGCGCGGCAGTCGGTGTACTCGTCGAGGTCGCTCGGCAGCGAGGACTTCGCCTTCTTCAGGTCGGAGGAGGAGTGCTTCTTGTCGAGCCTGCCGTTGTCGGCGCAATCGCGATGCACGTCACTGGCCGCGGCGAGCGCCGCAGCAGGCAGGGCCGCGAGCAGAGCGGCAGATGTCAGCAGGGTCAGGATGCGCGAACGCATGAAGATCCAATTCCAGTGTTCGGGAGCGACGGGCACTTCTGGACGAGCCGGGGAGCCAGGGACGACGTCCGTGCGGGTGAGGCTAGCAACGTGCATCCCCTCTGCCCGCGCCGACCGCCTCGAGCGAACGTTTCATTCCTTCTACCCAGGAACCGTAGTTGTAAGGCTGGACGTCCTCGCGGGCGTTTTCGCCCAGACGCGTCCTGAGCGCCGGATTCGACGCGAGCAGGGAGATTGCGTGGGAGAGGGCGGCGGGTTCGCCGGCGGGAACGACAAGGCCGTTCCGCTCGTGCCTGACTAGTCCGCCGGCCGCGGCTCCCACCGCATCGCTGGCTATTACTGGAGTTCCCTGCATCATCGCTTCGTTACAGACCAAACCCCATGGCTCCGTGAAAGTTGCCGTTCGGATCGAGGGGAGGACCAATACGTCGGCGGCAGCGTAGAGCGCGGGAAGCTCGTTCTGCGCCACGGGCCCGAGCACGGTCCCGGCCTCCGGAGTGAGCGGCCCGGTGCCGGCCCACACCAGCCGGGCACCGGGTGCTTTGGTCGCCCGCCAGGCCTCCTGGAGGACCTCGACGCCCTTTTCGCGCTCGAGGCGCCCGACGAACAGGGCGGTGAAGCCCTCGCGCTCCTCCGCGCTCACGTGCTCGGCGAACGCGGGGTCCACGGCCTGGGGCGCCTCGAACACGTTGCCCTTGGTGCGCCGCCGTTCCACGTAGCGGCTCACGTGCGGGCCGTAGGTGACCACCGCGTCGGCGACCCGGTAGAGGGCGGCCGTCGGTGGGTAGGAGAGCGCGTGGGCGACCGTGCGCGGATGTGACCAGATCGAGGCCCAGAGGATCCAGGGGACCTTCGCCCGCCGCGCCGCGAGGTAGCTGCCCGGGAGCACGAGCCGCCCTCCGAGACCGCAGATCACCGCGCGGTAGCGGCCCTGGCCGATCCGCCGGATCACCTCGCGCTGGCTCGGCCCGCGGTCCTCATCCCAGGCGAGCACCTCGACGCCCTCGGCCTCGTCGAGCAGGCGAAAGGGCTCCTCCCGGTAGTGCGTGACCCGCGGGGTCACGAGCGCGACCGGCTTCACCTACTCCAGCGCCTCGCGGTAGCACTCGACCGTGGCCTTGCCGCAGGCCTCCCAGGAGAAGTGGCGGGCCGCGCCGCGGCGCGCCTGAGCGGCGAGCGCGCTCACCTCGGCACGCGACTCGAGCAGGTCCGCGATCAGGCTGGCGAGCGCCTCGGCGTCGCCGGGGGGCACGAGCAGCATCGAGCGCGACAGCGCGGCGATCTCCTCCGGGCCGCCCTCACCGAGCGCGCCGATCGCCGGCACTCCGCAGGCGAGCGCCTCGACGTAGGCCACGCCGAATGCCTCGTCCACACTCGGGAGCGCCATCAGGTGGCAGGACGCGAGCTCGGCCAGGGCCTCCTCGGGCTCGAGCTGGCCGGCGAAGGTCACGTGCTCGGCCACGCCGATCCGGCGCGCGAGCTCCTCGAGGGCCTCGCGCTCGGGCCCGTCCCCGATCACCAGCCATTCGAGCTCGGGCACGCGCTCGCGCGCAAGACGCACCGCGCGCAGCACGTCGGCGTGGCGCTTGCGGGCCACCAGGTGCCCGAGTGTGGCCACGGTGGGCACCTCGCGGCGCGGCTTCGGGTGCTTCGGCGGGTCGGCGCCGAGGTGCACGACGCGCATGTTCGCGTCGGAGCCGGCGAGCAGGGCCGAGCGCTCGAGGGTGGGGTGGGAGTTGCACATCACGGCGTCTGCCGAGCGCAGCACGGAGCCGATCCGCTGCCGCGCTGCCGGATCCGCCACCGCCGGGCCGAGCACGTCGCCGCCGTGCACCGACACCACGAGCGGCACGTCGTGGCGGCGCGCCCACGAGAGGGCGGCGCCGCCGGCGGGCAGCGCGTAGTGGGCGTGGA
>JACCYP010000296.1 GCA_013696425.1 Thermoleophilaceae bacterium | reverse complement strand
CGGTCTTCCCGCGCGTGATCTGGCGCGGGCTGCGCGGGTTCGGGGACGACTACGACGTCGTGCTCGAGGTGATCAACGGGATCACCTTCCTCACCCCGTTCTGGCTGCGCAAGCCGCGCGTGGCTCTCGTGCACCACGTGCACCGCGATCACTACGTTCAGGAGATGGGCTGGAAGGGCCGGCTGCCGGCCTTCCTGCTCGAGACCGCGCCGCTCAAGTGGCTCTACAAGGACGAGCAGTTCCTCACCATCTCGCGCGGCACGGCCGCCGAGCTGCACGGGCTCGGGATCGAGAACGTCGAGGTCTCCGCACCCGGCGTCCAGATCGAGGCCTTCGGGCCCGGCGAGCGCGCCGCCGAGCCGACGCTGCTCTACCTCGGGCGCCTGAAGCGCTACAAGCGGATCGAGACCATCCTCGAGGTCGTGGAGCGCATCCCCGATGCGCGCCTCGAGATCGCCGGCGACGGCGACCATCGCAAGCAGCTCGCCAAGTCGATCGAGAAGCGCGGCCTCGGCGACCGCGTGACCATGCACGGCCAGGTGTCCGAGGAGCTCAAGCGCGAGCTCTACGGCAGTGCCTGGGTGAACGTGACGGCATCGGCGGCCGAGGGCTGGTGCCTGTCGGCCACCGAGGCCGGAGCGTCGGAGACCCCGACCGCCGCGTTGCGGATCGGCGGGCTCACCGACGCCGTCGATGACGGCAAGACGGGCTACCTGGCCGACGACGTGGACGAGCTGACCGCGCGGGTGCGGGAGCTGCTGGAGGATCGCGCGCTGCGCGAGCGCATGGGCCAGGACGCACGCAGGCTGGCCGAGTCGCTCGACTGGGAGCAGACCTCGCAGCGCACGCTCGAATCGCTCGAACGCGTTCGCGCCGAACAGGCCGAGACGGTGACCGTGTTCCAGGCGCTGCGCGGTTCGGACACCAGCAAGGCGGCGGCGCTCGCCACCGCCCAGATGGGAGCCAACTTCCTCGCGCTCGCGTTCACGATCGTGTTCGCGCGCCTGCTCGGTGCGGCCGACTACGGCTCGCTCGCCGCGCTGCTCTCCTTCTTCCTGATCCTGTCGGTGCCCGGCCTCGGCATGCAGGTGCTCGTGGCGCGTGAGGTCTCGACGCGCGTTGCGATGGGCGACGACGCACCCGCACACGGCCTGCACCGATGGCTCGGCCACGTGGTCATCGCGTCGATCGCAATCACCGCCGCCGCGGTGATCCTGCGCGACCCGCTCGCCCACCTGATCGGCATCCCGGAACTGCCCTGGGGCGCGGTGGCCACCGTGTTCACCGGCTGCATGTGGCTGCTGGTCTCAATCGAGCGCGGGGCGCTCCAGGGCCTGCGCCACTACGGCATGGTCGGGATGTCGCTGCTCGGCGAGGCCACGGGGCGGCTCGTTTTCGGCCTGATACTCGTCGGCGCCGGACTCGGGGTGACCGGCGCGTTCCTCGGCACCGCCCTGTCGCTGGTGGCCGTGGCCGCCGTGCTGTTCGTGCCACTCGAGCACGAGCTGCGCCGCGAGTCCGATCCGAAGACGCCCGACCGCAGCCTCCGCGAGTTGCTGATGACGGGAATCATCTCGGTGACGGGCCTCGGCCTGCTGATGCTGCTCCAGAACATCGACGTGCTGATCGTCAAGCACCAGGCATCCGCCACCGCGGCCGGCGACTACGCCGCCGCGGCCGTGGCGGCCAAGGCGGTGATCTGGGTGGCGGTCGGGATGGGCTACTACCTGCTGCCCGAGACCACCCGGCGCACGAAGCTCGGCGAGGACGCCCGGCCGATCCTGCTGCGCACGCTGCTCCTGATCGCGGTGGTCGCGACGCCCATGCTGCTGATCTACGCGGTCGCCGCCGAGCCGGTGCTGAACGCCGTCTTCAAGCTGCCCGGCGGAGCGGTCGCGCTGCCGTGGCTCGCGCTCGCCATGACATGCCTCGCGGTGACCTACCTCGCGGTCCAGTATCTGCTCGCGCTGCGCCGCTGGCACTTCCTGCTGCTCCTGGCGGGGGCGGTGGTCGCCGAGGCCGCGTTGCTGTGGGGAATCGCGAGCGACATCAGGGAGTTCTCGATCGTGCTCGCGATCATCCAGTCCCTGCTCGCCATCACCGTCGGGACGCTCGGCTTCCGCCGAGCCACCGCGCGCCAGGCCGCCGCCGAGGCGGCTGCATAGCGTGGGCAGGGGGCTCGGCCGCACCGTCGAGCTGTTCGGGCTCTGGCGCAACGAGAAGACCGACCCCGAGCCGTTCTACAGCGAGCTCGCCGCGGACACGGCGCTCGACCTCGAAGAACGCGTCGGGCCGCTGCGCGGCCAGCGCGTGCTCGACCTCGGCTGCGGGCCGGGCATCTACGCCCAGGCGTTGCGCGACCGTGGCGCCGAGGTGGTACCGATCGACAACTCGCTCGAGGAGATGTCGATCACCGGTCCGCCGCCCGAGGGAGCGATCGAGGCCGACGCCGGCGACCTGCCACTGCCAGACGAGGACGCCGACGGCGTGTTCTGCTCGAACCTGCTCGAGCACACCCCCGACGCCGACGCCGTGATCCGCGAGATCGAGCGGGTGCTGAAGCCCGGCGGCTGGGCCTACATCTCGTGGACCAACTGGTACTCGCCGTGGGGTGGCCACGACATGACGCCCTACCAGTACCTCGGCCCCGAGCGCGGACCACGCCTCTACGAGAAGCGCAACGGGCCGCCGCGCAAGAACCCCTACGGCGACGGGCTCTGGGCGTGCCACATCGGGCCCACGCTCAAGCTGGTGGAGAGCCGGCCGGCACTTGCGATCGACCGCGTGGAGCCGCGCTACTGGCCCAAGCTCACCTTCATCACCCGGATCCCGGGGTTCCGCGAGGTCTTCACCTGGAACTGCGTGATTCGGGTGACCAAGCTCCCGCGCAGCTAGAGCCGGCGGCCCGCCCTGCGCACGGCCCGCGCCCCGAGCGCGCTTGCGATGCCGAGGCAGATGACGGCGGCGACGGCGAACCAGTGCGCGCCGAGCAGCTCGGCCCCGAAGTTGAAGTCGAACCCGCCGCGGTTCTCCGGCGGGAACACGACGTAGATCAGCGGGACCACGGCGAGCCCGAGCGCGGCCACGCTGAGGAGCCGCGCGCGGGTCAGGCCGAAGTGGAGCGCGAGCACGACCACGGGACCGATCACGACCCCGGCACGAAGCGCGAACAGGAACCCGCCGATGAGGGCGGCGGCGGCACCCACGGAGATTGCGGGGCCCCAGCGGAGCCGGATCACGGGATCGGCCGGCGCCCGGGCTGAGAGCTGATCGCCGATGGCCGATGGGCGCGTTCGCCTCGCCGAGAGTCCAACCAGACCGAGCAGCAGCAGCGCGCCGAGGATGCTGATCGCGTAGGCGAAGTCGGCGCTTCGCTGCGGCGCGAACGCGAACCTGACGTTCGTGCAGTCCGCCGGCGCCTCCCACGAGTTGGCGAACCCGTCCGAGGGGCGGGGCTCGCCAAGGTCGCGCTCGCCGCAGAACGCCCGCCACCCCTTCGAGTAGCTCTCGGCGAGCGTCACGCGGGCGGGACCTGAGAGCGCGAGCCGCGTGCCGTCGCGCTTGCCCGCGCTGCCCTCGCCCTGGTCCACCACGTCCCCGGGTACGGCCGGGTGCGCCACCGGGTTCGGAGCGTTCGAGCGCAGGCGCAGGTGGTCCGCGCGCATCGCGGTGCCCGGGGGCACGCTCACGTGCGATTCGCCCGCGGGCAGCGCGAGCCGGCCGCACGGCTCGATCC
>JACCYP010000286.1 GCA_013696425.1 Thermoleophilaceae bacterium | reverse complement strand
GGCCATTGCCGGGTAGACAGCCCCACATTTGCCCCCAAGTCGAGTAATGGGAACCACGGCGCCCCTTTCGCGCCGGGCCAATCAGGCAAAAGGTCCGCATTCGCTGGCCTTTCGTGAATAGCGGGGGCGGGATTCGAACCCGCGACCTTCGGGTTATGAGCCCGACGAGCTACCTGACTGCTCCACCCCGCGTCGCTGTGTACGAATTTAGCATTCCGGCGGTGGTCTTCAACGGGTGGGTAGTGTCGGGCGCTTGGGCAGGGTCGCCGTCATCGATCTCGGGACGAACTCTTCTCGGCTGCTTGTTGCCGAAGTCGAGGACGGGCGCCTGACGGAACTCGTCCGGCGCACCGAGGTCACCCGGCTCGGTGAGGGCGTCGACTCCTCGGGTCGCCTCGCGGAGGACGCCATGGAGCGTGTATTCGCCACGCTCGCCGAATACCGCGAGCAGATCGACCAGCACCGGGCGGACAAGATCGTCGCCGTCGCCACATCAGCTGTAAGAGATGCGGCCAACGGCGACTACTTCCGCGAGCAACTCAACGAACGCTTCGGCATCCAGGCGAAAACGATCTCCGGCGACCAGGAGGCCCTTCTCACCTTCAAAGGCGCCACGGCCGACCTGCCGGAAGCGGACACCGAGCTCACCATGGTCAACGACATCGGCGGCGGCTCCACGGAGTTCGTCGTCGGGCGCGCCGGTCACTGGCCGGACTTCCACGTCTCCACAAAGCTCGGGTCGGTGCGACACACGGAGCGCTTCCTGAGCAACGACGACCCGCCGAGCGCAGAGCAACTCGCGCGCGCACGCGAGGAGATCGCGACGATCATCGAGGAAGGCGTCCCAGCGGAGGTCCGTGCCAAGGCAACGAGAGGCATCGCCGTCGCCGGCACCGCCACGAGCCTCGCGGCAATCGATCAGTGCCTCGATCCCTACGACCCCGAGCGGGTCCACGGCTACGAGCTCACGCGCGAGGCAACCAAAGAGATCCTCGAAACACTTCGGGCCCAGACGACGGAAGAACGAGCCCAGACCCCCGGCCTCCTCCCCGCCCGGGCCCCGACGATCGTCGCCGGCGCGGCCGTGCTGGCCGAGATCTACGCCGCTTTCGACCTGAGCACCCTCACCGTCTCCGAGCACGACATCCTGCACGGCGCCGCTCTGGAAGCGGCTGAATCACCCGCTGATTGACGACCTGTCAACTACCCCGACGGGTTAGACGGACGTTCGATGGTTGCCCGGGCGTTGTAAGGGGTAGGCTCTCCGTGCCGGGTCAGGGTGAGTCGTAAGACGTGCCCAGTCCTGGTTCATAGGTTCGGGCGAAGCCGCATCGTATCGGCGCCTCCCGCCGCTCGAACCGTTCAGGCCCTTTCAAGGCACGTACCCCTGCCCGTCCTGATGGGGCCGAAATTGAACCGCCCGCCTTGTGCGGGCGGTTCTTTTTTGTAGGACGACCCGGCCGAGGAGCAGACGCGGCTACCTGGGCTCGCTCAACAAGAGCCGGCAGCGCCTGAGCAACTCGGCCAGGGATACGCCGCGAAGAGCCCCGAGGCGTCCGGTCACGCGCTCATGGGCCAGCGTGCGAAGCTGCTCGGGCATCGCGTAGCTCGTTTCGCGAAGCCCGCCCTCAGGGGGCTCGATCTTCAGGTGTAGCGCGCTTGAGAAATCCGTTCGCGTGAGCGGCACAGCAAGGGATACGCCGAGGGGCGCGGTGTTCAACTGATCGAGCGAGACGATCACGAAAGGCCGTGCCTTCGCCTGCTCCGATCCGCGAGTCGGGTCGGGATCCGCCCACACCACATCACCCTGGGCGGGAGCGTTCAATACTCGGGGAGCGCGGCGTCAAACGCGGCGAGCCCCTGAGTCTCAGCTCGATAGGCATCCAGCATGCGCGCGTCCGCCGCCATCCGCTCCCACCCGGCCACAGCCTCTGCCAGCAGGAGGCGATCGTCCGCCTGGCTCGCCAGATCCGTAATTAGATCGCCGGCCGAGAGACCCCGCTTGCGCGCGAGCGCGTTCAGTCGGTCACGTGTTTCCGTGGGCACCCTGATGGTGGTTGTGTCAGCCATGTAGATCCTCAGTCTACAGCAGGCGAACCTACCACCAGGCCGGCCGCATTCGCCGCATCGGCCTGGCGGCGGTCGTAGGTGAGGAACGCGTCGATCGGCGCCACCGCGAGAGCCGTGGCCACGTGTAGCGCGTCGAGGCTACGCAGCGATTTGCGTTCCAGCTCTCCTGCAGCCCGCAGCAGGCTGGCCGAGGCGGGAATGAGGTTCACCCGGGAGAGCACTTCCTCGGCCGCGCGGCCCAAGGCTGCATGTAGCTCTTGGCGGCGGATCGCGCGCGCAAGTTCGACATGTACATGAAGGTAGCACTTGAGGCTACTGGCAAAATCTCAAAGGGAGGGGGCGAGAATCCCGGCCTGCGTGCCTTAGGCGATTGGCCGCGGTGAGTTCCGCGTGCCACACTCACGACCATGGAGGAGGCACCGATGAAGGTGACCCTGACCGAGCCGGAAGTGGCCGGCGAGTACGTCGTCGCCGAACAGCGCGAGGACGGCACGCTCGTGCTGCGACCCGAAACGAGCGACGAGGTAATCGAGCAGTACGCCAGCCGAGACGTTTCAGGTGACGAACTGATCGAGTCGCTCGAGCGTCAGCACCAGGCCGCACTTCGCGAAGGCCGGTAGTCGTGCCGACATATCGGGCGTCCGCCGCGTTTCGCCGCGAGTTCGGCCGGCTCGCGCCCGAGCAGCGACGACAGTTCCTCCGCGCCGTTACGGCGTTCGTGACCGACCTTGCGCAAGCGCCACCCAGCTTCTCGCCTGGCCTACGCGTAAAGCGCGTGCAGGGGCATTCCGGCGTGTGGGAGCTGAGTTTCGCCGCGGACGGACGGGCCACCTTCGAGTACGGCAACTCGGTGCGCGAAGGCGAGCCACATGTGATCTGGCGGCGAGTGGGCACACACGCGATCCTGCGGAATCCGTGACAATGAAGGCCTACTGGAGACGGAAGATGACACACCCGTGCCGGAGCCCGAGGGCGAGCTGCTTTCTGAGGTCATAGCCGAGACCGAAGGGCAGGTGTTCGACTCGGATGGCTTCGTTGCCCACCTAGACCGCGTCGCGGCGGCCGAAGACGACCTTCCGCCCGATCCAGACGCAGCTACGTAGCCGGCACGTCTAGCCCGTAGTCAAGCCACTGCGAGCGCTTGCCGCCCACGAGGTCGTACACCTTCTGCGCGCGGTGGTTCTCGAGCGCCGTCTGCCATTCGAGCGAGCGCGCGCCGTGCTCGGCGCAGCGCGCGCGGCACGCTTCGATCAAGGCCCTAGGCGTCCATCCCGCCCCCACCGCGCGTGGGCATCTCCGGCACGGGCATCCGCTCCGCGTCGGCGCCCGGTGCTCCCTCGATCCGGCGCGCGTAGGCGCGCACGAACGGCCGCGCGCTGACGCCGTGGGCCAGCACGCTCGCGAGGACCGTGACGGTCATCGCCGCCAGCACGACCTCGAGGCCGGGCAGCTCCGGCTCCTCCTCGACCACGATCAGCGCGAGGATGATCGAGGCGAGGCCGCGCGGGCCGAACCAGGCCATGAACGCCACCGAGCTGCCGCGCAGGCCGGTGCCGAGCAGCGCGACCGCCACCGGCAGCATCCGGAAGAGGGTGAGGCTGAGCAGCCCGTAGACGACCACCTCCCAGCCGGCTGCGTCGAGGAACCCGATCGCGCTGATCCCGAAGATGAAGAACACCGTGAGGTTCAGCAGCTCGCCCTCGTCCTCGGCGAAGTCGAGGATGCGCTGGCCGCAGGTGACCGTGATCCGCCCGGCGACGAGCCCCGCCACGAACGCGCCGATGAAGCCGTTGCCCCCGAGGTGGTCCGCGAGCGCCCAGGCGGAAATCGCCAGGCCGATCATGGCGAGCTGCTCGAAGGTCCCCGTGATCAGCTTGTGCCGCACGGACCGCTCGTAGAGCCAGCCGCCGGCGAGGCCGATCCCGATACCGACGAGCGCCCCGATGCCGACCTGCTGCGCCGCGAAGCGCACCCAGCCCCCGGCGGTGACCTCGGTCTCGGACACCGCCAGCCCGACGAACAGGAACAGGAACGGGATCGAGAGCCCGTCGTTGAGGCCGCTCTCCACGTTCAGCGCCTGGCGCACCCGCTTGGGCACCAACTTGCTCGAGACCACCGCCTGACCGAGCGCGGCATCGGTGGGGGCGAGCACGGCGGCGATGATCGCGGCCTCCCAGAACTCGATCTCGCCGAGCAGCAGGGAACCCCCGAGCACCCCGAGCGCGATCGTCAGCGGCATCCCGATTCCGAGCAGCCGCACCGGCAGGCTCCCATTGCCGCGCAGCGCGCGCAGATCGATCCGGGCGGCGTCCGCGAAGAGCACGATCACGAGCGCCACCTCCGCGACGAGCAGGCCGGTCTCGCTCGTGAGCTCGAGGTCGATGAAACCGGCCACGTCGGGACCGAGCACGATCCCGGCGGCGACGAACACCATCGGCGCGCTCACCGCGCGCCGCTCGAGCCAGCTCGAGATCAGGCTGTAGCCGAACAGGACCGCCGCGAGGACCCCGATGTCGCTCATCGCCCGCCGCGGGCGGCCTCAGCCCGCCGGTACCTCCAAGCCGTAGTCGAGCCACTGCGAGCGCTGCGCGCCAATTCGGTCGTACATCGCCTGGGCGCGGTGGTTGTCGAGCGCCGTCTGCCACTCGAGCGAGCGCGCACCGTGCTCTGCGCAGCGCGCCCGGCATGCCTCGATCAAAGCCTCCGCCAGGCCGCTGCCCCGGGCCGGCGGCGCCACGAACAGGTCGTTCATCACGCCGATGCGGAACGCGCGGGTAGTCGACCAGCTCCAGAACACCGTGGCGAAGCCGCGGCCCTCGGAGTCGATCAGCTGCACGCCCTCGCGCTCGGGGTCGGCGATCAGCGCGCGCGATAGGGCGAGCAGATCCTCGTCCGAGGGCGCGACCTCGTAGAAGTCGCAGTACGCCCGCATCAGCGGGAGCAGCTCCGGCAGGTGCCGCCCCTCGACTAGCTCGATCAAGCCAGGTTCGACTTCCGGGGGTACACGACCTCCGGGTCCGTCAGCACGTTCACGAGGGCCGGCTTGCCGGAGGCGAAGGCGCGATCCAGGGCGGGCCGCAACTCGGAAGGCTCACGGACGAACTCGCCGTGGCCGCCCAGCGCCTCGACCACCTGGTCGTAGCGGGTCTCCGGCGTGAGCGCCGCGGCCACCGAATACCCGTACAGGTACTCCATCGGGTGCTTCTCGAGGGCCCAGATGCCGTTGTTGCCCATCACGGCAACGACCGGCACGCCGTGGCGCACCAAAGGGTCGAACTCCATCCCGGCGAAGCCGAAGGCGCCGTCGCCGAGCAGCAGGCAGACCTGGCGCTCCGGGTGCGCGAGCTTCGCCGCCAGCGCGTACCCCGGCCCGGCGCCGAGGCATCCGAACGGCCCC
>JACCYP010000268.1 GCA_013696425.1 Thermoleophilaceae bacterium | reverse complement strand
TCGCTCTCCTACGCGGCCAACATGCTCGCCGGGCGCCAGGCGCGCGCCCGCGGATTCGACGAGGCGCTGCTCACCACCCCGCACGGCCGCGTGCTCGAGGCTCCGACGGCCTCGGTCTTCTGGGTTGATGGCGCCGGCGCCATCAACACCCCGCCCCTCGACGACCACATCCTGGCCTCGATCACCCGCGACCGGGTGCTCAAGGTCGCGAAGGTGGACGAGCGCCCGTGTACGGCTGACGATCTCGAATCGGCCGCCGAGGTGTTCCTGGCCTCGACCACGCGCGAGGTGCAGTCGGTGGCCGGCGTCGAGGGCAAGAGCTTCCCCGAGCCGGGCCCGCAGACGCTGGCGGCAAAAACGGCGTTGCGGGAGCTGATCGAGTCGGAGCTTCGGCGCGGGTGAGCGCGCTAGGAGCGCTTGTCCGGGTCCCGCGCGGTCCCGTTGACCTGGTACGCCACGTACCAGGCCACGTGCTTGACCATGGAGGCGGCGGTGGTGGCGGCCGATGCAGCACCGCCGACGAGCGTCCTTGCGGCACCGGAGAGGATCACGCCCCATGAGGGTAGTGACGATCGTCGGAAACCGGCCGCAGTTCGTGAAGGCGGCGGCAGTTTCGGCACCTTTGCGCCAGACCTTCGAGGAGATCCTGGTGCACACCGGCCAGCACCACGACGACGAGCTCTCGGCCATCTTCTTCGAGGAGCTCGGCGTGCCCGAGCCCGACCGCCAGCTCGGCATCCACGGTGGCTCGAACACCGAGCAGACGGCACGCATGCTCGACGCCCTCGCCGGCTTGCTCGCGGAGCTCGCGCCGGGCATGGTGCTCGTCTACGGCGACACCAACTCCACGCTCGCCGGCGCGCTTGCGGCGGCCCAGGCCCGGATCCCGGTCGCCCATGTCGAGGCCGGCATGCGCTCCTTCGACCGTGCGATGCCCGAGGAGCTCAACCGCGTGCTCACCGACCATGCCAGCGACCTGCGCCTCTGCTCGACGCCGACCGCGATGGCGAACCTCGGCAACGAATCGGTAGCGGGCGAGAGCGTGTTGGTGGGGGACGTGATGGCAGACGTATCGATCCGTTTCGCACCGATCGCCGAGGAGCGCTCGCGCGCGCTCGAGGAGCACGGCCTCGAGCCCGGCGCCTACGTGCTCGCGACCGCGCACCGCGCCGGCAACGTGGACGACCCCGAGCGGCTCGCGCTTCTGGTGGCCCTGATCGAGAGCATCCCCGGGCCGGTCGTGTTCCCGCTCCATCCCCGCACGAAGGCGCGCCTCGAGGAGCACGGCCTGACCGGGCGGCTCGAGGACGTGATCCTCACCCCGCCGCTCGGCTACCTCGACTTCCTGAAGCTCACTCGCCACGCGCGCGCCGTGCTCACCGACTCCGGCGGCGTGCAGAAGGAGGCCTACCTGCTCGGCACCCCCTGCGTGACCATGCGCGACACCACCGAGTGGGTCGAGACCGTGCAGGCGGGCTGGAACGTGCTCGTCGACCTCGACGCGCAGGCCGCGCTGGCAGCCCTGGAGCGGGATATCCCCACGGGTGAGCGCCCCGAGCTCTACGGCGGAGGCCGCGCGGGGGAGCGGATCGTGGAAGCCCTAGCCGCCTACACTCCCGCGTCATGAAGATCGGGATCATCGGTCTCGGCTACGTGGGCCTGCCCCTCGCCGTGGAGTTCGCGGAGGCGGGGCACGACGTCGTCGGCCTCGACATATCCGAGGAGCGCGTGAGCGCCGTGAGGGCGGGGGACTCGTTCATCGAGGACGTCCCCGACGAGCGCCTGCGCGCAGTCGCCGAGCGCATCACGGCCACCACCAGGTACGCGGACCTGGCCGGCGTCGACGCGGCCATCATCGCCGTTCCCACACCCCTCACCGAGAACCGCGAGCCCGACCTCGGCCCGCTCGAGCTCGCCGCCTCCGACCTCGCGGACGTGGTGCACGAGGGCCAGCTCGTGGTGCTCGAGTCGACCACCTACCCGGGCACAACGCGCGAGCGCCTCGTGCCGCTGCTCGAGAAGTCGGGCCTCGCCGCCGGGCGGGACTTCAACGTCGCCTTCTCCCCCGAGCGCGTGGATCCCGGCCGCACCGACTACACGCTGCGCAACACCCCGAAGGTCGTCGGCGGCCTCACGCCCGAATGCCTCGCGCGCGCGACCGCGCTCTACGAGGAGGTGTGCGACGAGATCGTGCCGGTCTCCACACCGGAGGCCGCGGAGCTCACCAAGCTGCTCGAGAACATCTTCCGCTCGGTGAACATCGCGCTGGTGAACGAGCTGGCGATGCTCTGCGACCGGATGGGAATCGACATCTTCGAGGTGGTCGAGGCCGCGGCCACCAAGCCCTACGGCTTCATGAAGTTCACCCCCGGCCCGGGGATGGGCGGCCACTGCCTGCCCGTCGACCCCTTCTACCTCGCCTGGCGCGCGCGCGAGTTCGACCAGCCCACCGAGTTCATCGAGCTCGCCGGCGAGGTGAACACCGCGATGCCCTACTACTGCGTGGAGAAGGTCGCCCGCGCCCTGAACGAGCACGCGAAGGCCGTCCGTGGGTCGAAGATCGCGATCTTCGGCGCCTCCTACAAGCCCGGAGTCGGCGACCTGCGCGAGTCGCCCGCACTGAAGATCATGCGGCTGCTCGGCGAGCGCGGCGCGCAGCTCGCCTACTGCGACCCGCACGTGCCGGCCCTCCCCGAGTTCAGCCTGGAGACCGAGGACCAGGACACGGTGATGGCCGGTGCCGACGTCGCGGTGATCGTGACCGCCCACCCGTCGCTCGACGTCGCGCGAGTGGTCGCGGAGGCCCCACTCACGGTCGACTTCCGCGGCGTGACCCGCGGCATCCAGGCCGAGTCCCTAGTACGGCTGTGAGACCGTGAGCGACGCCGTCCGGGTCGGCGTGGTCGGCCTCGGTTACTGGGGCCCGAACCTCGCCCGCAACTTCGACCGCCTGCCCGAGGCCGAGCTTGCCTGGATCTGCGACGGATCGGACGATCAGCGCGAGCGTTTTGCGCGCGAGTTCCCGGACGCCCGCGCAACGGCCGACCTCGACGACCTCCTCGGGGACGAGGACCTCGACGCCGTGATAGTCGCGACTCCCGTCCCGACCCACGCCGACCTCGCGGTGCGCGTGCTCGAGGCCGGGAAGGCCTGCTTCGTGGAGAAGCCGCTGGCACTCTCGCTCGAGGATGCCGAGCGCGTGGTGGCGGCGGCCGAGAAGGCCGACCGGACCCTGATGGTCGGCCACCTGCTCGAGTACCACCCCGGCCTCGTCAGGCTCGGAGAGCTGGCGAGCTCCGGTGAGCTCGGCGACATCCACTACATCTACGGCAACCGCCTGAATCTCGGCAAGCTGCGCACGAACGAGAACGCGCTCTGGAGCCTCGGCGCCCACGACATCTCCGTGGTGATGTCGCTTGCCGGGGAGGACCCGGAGGACATGCGCGCGGTCGGCGAGTCGTACATGAACCCGGGCGTCGAGGACGTGGTGTTCGCCTACCTGCGCTTCCCCTCGGGCCTCGCGGCGCACCTGCACCTGTCCTGGCTCGACCCGCACAAGGAGCGCCGGTTCACGGTCGTCGGCTCCAAGCGGATGGCGACCTTCGACGACATGGCGGCCGAGAACAAGCTCACGATCTATGACAAGGGCTTCGACCAGGACTTCCGCTCCTATGGTGAGTACATCGCGCGCTCGGGCGACGTGATGAGCCCGGCGGTGTCGAACGAGGAGCCGCTGCGAATCGAGTGCCGGCATTTCGTGGAGTGCGTGCGCGACGGCACCGAGCCGCGCTCCGGCGCCGCCAGCGGCCTGCGCGTGGTGCGCGCCCTGGAGACGCTGCAGCGCTCCCTCGACGAGAGCGCGCGTGCTCGCGCCGTCTGACGCCGCCCCGGGCCTGCTGCTGGGCGAGGGCGTCTCGCTGCCCGACGACGCGGTCCTCGGCGCC
>JACCYP010000241.1 GCA_013696425.1 Thermoleophilaceae bacterium | reverse complement strand
GCCAGCGCATCTCCCTGGGCCTCAAGCAGACCCAGGAGGACCCGTGGCAGCGCATCGTCGACACCTACACGGTGGGCGACGAGCTCGACGGCAAGGTCACCAAGGTCGTCACCTTCGGCGCCTTCGTCGAGATCCTCGACGGGGTCGAGGGGCTCGTGCACATCTCCGAGCTCGCCGGCCACCACGTCGAGAACCCCCGCGAGGTCGTGAACCAGGGCGACGACGTGAAGGTGAAGATCCTCGAGATCGACTCCGAGCGCCGCCGCCTGTCGCTGTCGCTCAAGCGCGTCGACGGCCAGGACCTCCCGCTGCGGGAGATCCAGGGCCTTCCCGAGGGCGGGCTCGAGGACGCCGGGGACCTCGGCGAGGTCAAGGACCTTGCTCTCTCCGACGACGTCTTCCAGCCATCGGCCGAGGCCGAGGAGGCGCCGCCGATCGAGGAGGCGCCGCCGATCGAGGAGGCGCCGGCCGAGGAGGCACCTGCGGCCGAGGAGGCGCCGGCCGAGGAGGAGGCTGCTGCGCTCCCCGAGGCCGACGCCGTGACCGAGGTCGCGCCCTCCGAAGAAGCGCCGGCTGAGGCCGAGGAGGCTCCGGCAGACGCCGAAGAGCCCCCGGCCGAGCCCCAGCCCGACGACAAGTAGCGCCCCCTTCATCGGGTTGACCGGCGGTATGGGCGCCGGCAAGTCCGAGGCGCTGCGCGCGCTCGAGCGCCTGGGCGCCGCGACGCTCTCCACGGACGCGGTCGTCCACGAGCTGCTCGCCACCGATGGGGTGCGCGATGCCGTGGCCGCCAAGCTCGGGCCGGAGGTCGTCAAGGACGGCCGGCTCGACCGCGACCGGATCGCCGAGCGCGTGTTCGGCGACGAGGGTGCGCGCAAGGCGCTCGAGGGCGAGCTGTGGCCGCGAGTCGGCGCGCGGGTCGCGCAGTTCCGCGAGGAGGGGGAGGGGGTGGCACTCGTCGTTGAGGTACCGCTGCTGTTCGAGGCAGGAATGGAAGCCGCGTTCGACAAGACAATCGCCGTGATCGCGGACGAGGAGGTGCGTGTGGGCCGGGTGGGCGAGCGCGGTCACGAGAGCCGCGAGGGCATCCAGCTCTCGCAGGAGGAAAAAGCGGACAGAGCGGACTTCGTGATCCGCAACGATGGCTCGATCGAGGCGTTGGAAGAGAAGCTGTCCCAGGTTCTTGCAACGATGAACACATGAGCACCAGAGCGGTCCGCATCCCCGCGGTGAAGCGGAGGCGGAAGGCGATACGCCGCCGCCGGTTCGGTGCTGCGCTGGTGGTGGCCGCCCTGGTGGGCGCCGGAGCCGCCGCGCTGATCGGCTCGGAGGCGGCGAAGGAGATCACCCTCCCGCTCAAGCACGAGGACATCATCCGCCAGCAGGCCGCGGACAAGAACCTCGACCCCGCGCTCGTGGCCTCGGTCATCTACGAGGAGTCGAAGTTCCGCGACGCCACCTCTCACGCCGGCGCCCGCGGCCTGATGCAGATCACCCCGGCCACCGCCGCCTACATCGCGCACAAGTCGGGCGGCACGGAGTTCGAGCAGGGCGACCTGGCCACGCCGCAGATCAACATCTCCTACGGGACCTGGTACCTGCGCTACCTGCTCCAGCGCTACGACGGCGACGCCCTCACGGCCGTCGCGGCCTACAACGCCGGCGAGGGCAACGTCGACCGGTGGCGGAGCGCCGCCGGCGGCAGGCTCGCGCTCGATGACATCGAGTTCCCCGAGACGCGCGAGTACGTCTCGGGCGTCCTCGAACACCGCAAGGAATATCGCGAGAACTACTCGCGTGAGCTCGGGTTGTAGCCTCGGCTACGTGTCTACGATGCTGGTCCCCGCGAAGCGGTAGCAGTGCCCGAGTTCCGCCTCAACTCCGCCTACACGCCGGTAGCGAATCAGCCCGAGGCGCGCGACGGGCTGGCGGCCGGTCTCGACGCCGGTGACCGCTTCCAGACGCTGCTCGGGGTCACCGGCTCGGGCAAGACGGCGACCATGGCGTTCACGATCGAAAAGGTGCAGCGCCCGTCGCTGGTGATCGCGCACAACAAGACGCTTGCGGCCCAGCTCTGCAACGAGTTCCGCGAGTTCTTCCCCGAGAACGCCGTCGAGTACTTCGTCTCCTACTACGACTACTTCCAGCCCGAGGCCTACGTCCCGCACCAGGACCTCTACATCGAGAAGGACTCCTCGATCAACGAGGAGATCGACCGCCTGCGGCACGCCGCCACCGCCGGGCTGTTCAGCCGCCGCGACGTGATCATCGTGGCGAGCGTCTCATGCATCTACGGCCTCGGCTCGCCGGAGATGTACGACAAGCAGACGGTCCAGCTGAAGCGCGGGGGCATCGCCGACCGCGACGAGCTCGCCCGCAAGCTCGTGGACATGCAGTACTCGCGCAACGACGCTGCGATGGGCCGCTCGAGCTTCCGGATCAAGGGCGACACGCTCGAGATCTTCCCCTCCTACGCCGAGGGTGAGACCTACCGGATCGTGTTCTTCGGGGACGAGGTGGAGCAGCTCCAGCGCTTCGACCCCCTCACGGGCGAGGTGCTCTCAGAGCTCGAGCACATCGGCATCTGGCCCGCCACGCACTACGCCACCGACCGGGCCACCATCGAGCGCTCGCTCGTGGAGATCCGCGACGAGCTCGAGACGCGCTGCAAGGAGCTCGAGCACGAGGGCAAGCTGCTCGAATCCCACCGGCTGCGCCAGCGCACGCAGTTCGACCTCGAGATGCTCCGCGAGCTCGGCTTCTGCAACGGGATCGAGAACTACTCGCGCATCCTCGACGGCCGCGCGCCCGGCGCCAGGCCCTACTGCCTACTCGACTACTTCCCCGACGACTTCGTCTGTTTCATCGACGAGTCCCACCAGACGGTGCCCCAGATCGGCGGCATGTTCGAGGGCGACCGCTCGCGCAAGCAGACGCTCGTGGACTACGGCTTCCGGCTGCCGAGTGCCCTCGACAACCGCCCGCAGACCTTCGACGAGTTCCTGCACCGCACCAAGCAGATCGTGTTCGTGTCGGCCACTCCCGGCGAGTTCGAACGCGGCCACTCGGCGCGCGTTATGGAGCAGATCGTGCGCCCGACCGGCATCGTCGATCCCGAGGTCGAGGTGCGCGAGACCAAGAACCAGATCGACGACCTGATGAACGAGATCCGCGGGCGCGTCGAGGCCGGCGAGCGCTCGCTGGTCACGACCCTCACCAAGAAGATGGCCGAGGACCTCACCGACTATCTCCTGGAGTACGGCTTCAAGGTCCGCTACCTGCACTCGGAGATCGACACGCTCGAGCGGATCCAGATAATCCGTGAGCTGCGCCTCGGCGAGTTCGACGTGCTCGTCGGCGTGAACCTGCTCCGCGAGGGCCTCGACCTGCCCGAGGTCTCGCTCGTCGCGATCATCGATGCCGACAAGGAGGGCTTCCTCCGTGGCGAGACCTCCCTTGTCCAGACCATCGGCCGTGCCGCCCGCAACGTGAACGGCAAGGTGATCATGTACGCCGACAAGGAGTCCGCGGCGATGCGCGCCGCGCTGTCGGAGACCGATCGCCGTCGCGCGATCCAGGTGGCATACAACGAGGAGCACGGCATCACGCCCGCCACCGTCCAGAAGGGCATCTCCGACATCACCGACTTCCTCTCCGGCGGCGACTCGAAGGTCCCCACGAAGGGTCGCCGGGCGCGAATGAAGCACGACGAGGAGATGTCGGCCGAGGAGCTCGAGAAGACCGTCGTCGAGCTCGAGGAGGAGATGCTCCTCGCGGCCGACGAGCTGCGGTTCGAGTACGCCGCGAAGCTCCGCGACGAGATCAAGGACCTGCAGCGCCGGCTCGAAGCCGCTCGAGCGTGAGCTCCAGGTCGATCTGATCCGGCCCCAGCAGCAGCCACGCCGGGACCTCCAGGGCGTCGGCGATCCTGAGGTAGGCCAGGAACGGGACGCTCGGCCAACCGCGCTCGATCTGGGAGATCGTGCCGGCCGAGTAGCCCCACCCGTCGGCCATCTCGAGCTCGTGGCCAAGTTCGTGCTGTGTGAGGCCGCGCAGTTTCCTGACACGCCGGATCCGTCCGCCGATCTCGAGCGCCCACTCGTGGTACCAAGGGTTGTTCTCGCGCGGAACTCCGAGCCTCGGACTGACGCGAAAGCCTTCCTTGCGACGGGTCACGCTTGGTGAAGGGCCGGACTGATGTTTCTCGCCCCCCGGAGGGGAGGATTCGGCGCCACCTACCCCGCTGCTTGCCGTTCTATTGCCGGTGCTTGCAATAGAAAGGCAAGGGCTGCGGAACATGGTGCGTGCATTACGTGGGCACGGTTCGTGCACTGCGGCCCGGCGCTGATCGCTAGCCTCTCGCGCGACCGTCCGACCATCCGAGGAGCAAGCTTTGGCGCTGGACCGCAATTCCATCGAACGCAGGGACTTCCCCGCCGCACGCCGCGGCTACGACCCCGACGAGGTGGATCGTCACCTCCGGGAGATCTCCGAGCAGGTGGATCAGATTCAGAGCGCGCAGCTCGACGCACCTGCCCAGGCGGCTCCGACCGTTGCGGCCGAGGCCGCCGATCAGGTGCGCACGATCGTCGAGGCCGCCGAGCGCAGCGCGTCGGATATCGCCGACCGTGCCGAGGGGGAAGCCCGCAAGATCACCGACGAGGCGAGCCGGGCCGCGCGCGAGTCGCGCGAGCGCTCGGATGCCGAGTCGGCCGCCCAGATCCGCAGGGTCGAGGAGGCCGCCGCGCAGATGCTCCAGCGCGCGGAGAGCGTCGACCAGGAGGTCACGCGCCTCCTCGACGACATCCGCGCCGCGTCGGACAACATCGTCGGCACCCTGAAGGGCGGAGCCAGCTCGCTCCAATCCGACCTCGAGGGAATCCGCTCCGGTCTCGGGGAGATCTCCGACGTCGAGCAGCCCGAGGCCCAGCCGGAGCCCGAGCCCGAGCCCGAGCCCGAGCCGGAGCCGGAGCCCGAGCCGATCGAAGAAGAAGAGATCATCGAGGAGGAAGAGGAGGAGCCGGCCCCTGCCGCGGGAGAGGGCTCAGAAGGTGCTCGCCTGATCGCTCTCAACATGGCGCTCAACGGAACCTCGCGCGAGGAAACCGGGGCCTACCTGGAGGAGAACTTCGATCTGGACGACCGGGAGGCGATCCTCGACGACGTGTATTCACGCGTCGGCTGATCCTCTTTCTACACTCCCTCGAGTGGGTTACATAACCGTCTCGGGGGCCCGGGAGCACAATCTTCAGGACATAGACGTCACGCTTCCGAGGAACGCCTTGGTGGTGATCACCGGGCTGTCCGGCTCGGGCAAGTCGAGCCTCGCGTTCGACACGATCTACGCGGAGGGCCAGCGCCGCTACGTGGAGTCGCTGAGCGCCTACGCCCGTCAGTTCCTCGGTCAGATGGACAAGCCCGATGTCGACTCGATCGAGGGCCTCAGCCCGGCCATCTCGATCGATCAGAAGACCACCTCGCGCAATCCGCGCTCGACGGTGGGCACCGTCACCGAGATCTACGACTACCTGCGTCTCCTCTGGGCCCGGGTCGGACATCCCCATTGCTACAACTGCGGCCGCCCGATCGCCGCCCAGTCCGCGGAGCAGGTGATCGACCAGGTGATGCAGCTCCCCGAGGGCACCAAGTTCATGGTGCTGGCACCGGTGGTGCGGGGGCGCAAGGGCGAATACGGCAAGCTCTTCGAGGAGCTGCGTGCCGACGGATTCACGCGCGTGAAGGTCGACGGCGAGCTGCGCCGGCTCGAGGAGGACATCGCCCTCGACAAGAAGTACAAGCACGACATCTCGGTCGTCATCGACCGGCTCGTGATGCGCCACGACCTGCGCAAGCGGCTCGCGGACTCGATCGAGACGGCGGTGGCGCGCGCGGAGGGCATCGTCGACATCGAGGACGTCGACAGCGGCGAGGTGAGCACCTACTCGGAGCGCTTCATGTGCCTCCATTGCGGCACCTCGATGCCCGAGCTCGAGCCGCGGATGTTCTCGTTCAACTCCCCGCACGGCGCCTGCCCGCGTTGCACGGGACTCGGCTCGCAGATGGAGATCGACCCCGAGCTGATCGTCCCCGACCCGTCGCTGTCGCTGGGCGAGGGCGCGATCCTGCCGTGGTCCACCAGCGCCTCCAACTACTACGAGACCATGACCCAGGCCATCGCCGAGCGCTACGAGGTCGACCAGGACACCCCGTGGGAGGCGCTCTCCGACGAGGTCCACGACACCTTCCTTTACGGGACCAACGGCGACCGCCTGTACAT
>JACCYP010000234.1 GCA_013696425.1 Thermoleophilaceae bacterium | reverse complement strand
GTTTCTAACCGAGCGGCGAAGCCGCGAGCCGACCTAAGCCGTGGCCGGCACGCGGTCGCGCGCCGTGTCCGGCGGGGCGCCGGCGAAGTTCCCGCCGGGGCAGTCCTCGCTGGGCACCGAGCGCTTCGGGTTGGCGATTCCGAACCCGGCCACCACGCCGCCGAGCATCACGAGCACCGCGGATACGCCCATGCCGAGCCGGAAGGTGTCGGTCGAGGCGTCATCGATCGTCTGCTGCACCCGCGGGCGCTCGGGCGCGGGCACGCCGCCGAGCTCGGGGCTCGACAGGGGCCGGTCCTTTGATGCCTCGACGGCCGCGTTCGCCGCGCCGGAGAACCCGCCGCCCTCGAGCCGGGAGTCGATCTCGGTGCCGAACGACGACGCGATCAGCGCCCCGATCGCCGCCACTCCCACGAGCCCCGCCACACGCGACACGGCGTTGTTCACCCCGGAGGCGATGCCGGCGTGCTCGTCGTCGACCGCCGCGAGCACCGTGGCCGTGAGCGGAGCCACCGTCATCGACAGGCCGAGGCCGAAGACGAGCAGCGCCGGCAGCAGTTCGGTGAGGTAGTCGAGCCCGGAGTCCAGCCGCAGCAGGAGCAGCAGGCCGAAGGCTGCCGCGATCGGCCCGGCGGTCATGAAGAGGCGCGGCCCGTGGCGGTCGGCCAGCGCGCCGAAGCGCTTGGAGAGGAAGAACATCATCAGCGTGACGGGCATCTGCGCGAGCCCGACCTCGAGCGCCGACAGCCCGGCCACGCCCTGGAGGAACAGCACGAGGAAGAAGAACAGCGTGCCCAGCCCGGCGTAGAAGGCGAAGGTGGTCCAGTTGCCGATGAGGAAGTTCCGCTCGCGGAACAGCGTGAGGTCGAGCATCGGGTGGCGGGCGCGGCGCTCGAACACCACGAACGCGACGAAGAGGACGCCGCCGCCGATCAGCGCCCCGAAGATCGCGGGGTCTCCCCACCCGCGCAGCGGCTGTTCGATGAGCGCGAACGTGATGCCGCCGAGGCCGAGGGCGCATAGGGTGGCGCCCGTGTAGTCGACGTGGGCGCCTGCGGGGTGCGCGCCGATGGTGGGCACCTTGCGCGCGAGCAGGTAGAGCGTGAAGAGCACGAACGGCACGTTGATGGCGAAGATCCAGCGCCACGAGACCGACTCGAGCAGCGCGCCGCCCACGAGCGGTCCGATGACCGTCGCGATGCCGGTGTAGGCGGTCCATGTGCCGATCGCCGCGCCCCGCTCCCGCTCGTGGAAGGTGGCGATGATCACCGCGAGCGTCGACGGCACGAGCAGTGCGCCCGCGATCCCCTGCAGTCCGCGGCCGATGATGAGCACCTCCACGGTGGGGGCCGCCGCGCAGAGAACCGAGGTGATGCCGAACGCGGTCACGCCCACGCCGAAGATCAGCTTGCGCCCGAGCAGGTCACCGAGCGAGCCGCCGATCAGCAGGAAGGCCGCAAGCGTGAGCGCGTAGGCGTCCACCACCCAGAGCTGGTCCGAGAGCGAGGCGTCGAAGTCCGCGCGCAGGGTCGGCAGCGCGATGTTCACGATCGTCGCGTCGAGGAAGACGATCGCCGAGCCGAGGATGCAGGCGAGGAGGGTGAGGCGCTGCTCTCTGGTCACGCGTATGCGCGGTTCGCCGAGACGAGTGCCTCGACGATGGCGGGGCGGTCCCCGAACGGCATGCACAGCAGCGTGTCCGCGCCGAGGCGCTCGTAGTCGGCTAGGCGCTCCTCGAGCCCGCCCGGCGTGGTGGTGATCGCGGCGGAGTCGATGAGCTCGTCCGAGAGCGCCATCGCCGCGCCCATCCGATCGCCGGCGAGGAACTTGTCCTGGCACTCGCGCGCGGAGTCGCCATTGCCGAACTTGTCGGCCATCTCGACGTAGAAGTTCTTCGCCTTGGCGCCCATGCCGCCGAAGTAGATGGTGAGCCAGGGCCGCGCGAGGTTGCGCGCCTCGGCGATGTCCTCGTGCACGCAGGTCATGACCACGGGCGCCACGTCGATGTCGCGCCCGCCCGCCTTCACGGCGCCGAGCTGCTCCTCGCTGAGCATGAACGGCAGCCAGCCGTCGGCGATCTTGCCGGTCTGCTCGACGGCCTTCGGCCCGATCGCGCCGAGGTAGATCGGCACCGGGCCCGTGGGCTTCACGAGCAGCTTCAGCGGCTTGCCGAGCCCCGACCCGTCCGCCACCGGCAGCTCGAACTCCTCGCCGTGGAATTCGAGCGGCGCCTCACGGGCGAGCGCGGCCCGGACGATCTCCACGTATTCCCGCGTGCGAGCCAGAGGCCGCTTGAACGACACGCCGTGCCAGCCCTCGGACACCTGCGGCCCGGACACCCCGAGGCCGAGGCGGAAGCGCCCGCCCGACATGACGTCGAGCGTGGCGGCGGTCATCGCCGTCATCGCCGGCGTGCGCGCCGGGATCTGGAAGAGGCCCGAGCCGAGGCCGATCCGCTCGGTCTCGCCGGAGAGCCGGCCGAGCACCGTGGCGGCGTCCTGGCCCCACGCCTCGGCGACCCAGACGGAGTCGAGCCCGCCCTCGTCCGCCTGCTTGGCCAGCGCGACCTGCTCCTCGAAGGAGAACCAGGGCCAGTACGCCGTGTAGAGCCCGATCCGCACGCGTCGATCCTACGGGGTTAGGATGCGCGGGCCTTGGATCTGACGCTCTCCCCCGACGAGCAGGCCTTCCGCGACGAGGTCCGCGCCTGGATCTCCGACAACCACCCCGGCAAGGAGCCCGAGGGGCTCTCCGAGGATGACCAGTGGAAGTTCCGCGTCGACTGGCAGCGCCAGCTCCACGAGGGCGGCTGGGCCGGCGTGTCCTGGCCGAAGGAGTACGGCGGGCGCGGCGCGACCTTGATCGAGTCGGCGCTCTTCAACGAGGAGCTCGCGGCCTCCCGCGCACCCGGCCCCGCGAACGTGCTCGCGCTCGCGATGGGCGGGCCGACGCTCATCGGTCACGGCAGCGAGGAGCAGAAGGAGCGCTTCCTCCCGCCGATCCTCACCGCCGAGGAGATCTGGTGCCAGGGCTTCTCCGAGCCGGAGTCGGGCTCTGACCTCGCGTCGCTGAAGACCAAGGCGGTGAAGGACGGCGACGACTGGGTCGTGACCGGTCAGAAGGTCTGGACCACCTACGCCCACCACGCCAAGTGGTGCATGCTCGTCGCGCGCACCGACTCCGAGGTCGCCAAGCACCGCGGCCTCACCTACTTCCTGATGGACATGGAGCAGGAGGAGGTGCAGGTGCGCCCCCTCCGCCAGATCACCGGCGAGGCCGAGTTCAACGAGCTCTTCATCGAGGAGGCCCGGATCCCGGACGAGAACGTGATCGGAGGCGTGGGCAACGGCTGGATGGTGGCCATCACCACGCTCATGAACGAGCGCTCCGGCCTCGCCTTCGGCCTCCAGGTGCGCCTCAAGATCCTTCTCGGCCAGGTGATCGACCTCGTGAAGGAGCAGGGGCTCGAGAAGGACCCGCTCGTACGCCAGCGCATCGGCCAGCTCTACACCGAGTCGGAGATCATGCGCCTGAACGCCTGGCGGGGGCTCACGGGGATCATGAAGACGGGCCAGCCCGGACCCGAGGGCTCGCTCGGCAAGTGGCACTGGTCAGACATCAACCAGGCGCTCACCGAGTTCACGATGGACCTGCGCGGTCCCGACGCCCCGGCCACCGACTCCGAGTTCACGTTCGAGTTCCTGCGTGCCCGCGCGAACTCGATCGAGGGCGGCACCACCGAGATCCTCAAGAACATCGTCGCCGAACGCGTGCTCGGACTCCCCAAGCTGCGATGAACTTCGACTTCGACGACGACCAGCGCTCGATCAAGAGCACCGCGCGCGAGTTCCTCGCGAGCCGCTCGAAGTTCGAGAAGGTGCGCGAGTGCTCAGAGGGTGGGCACTACGACGAGGCGATCTGGAAGGAGATGATCGACCTCGGCTGGGCCGGGATCTTCATCCCCGAGCAGTACGGGGGGCAGGAGCTCGGAGTCGTGGAGCTCGTGATCCTGCAGGAGGAGCTCGGCTACGCCGTCACGCCCTCACCGTTCTTCTCGAACGCCGCCGCTGGGCTGATGGTGCTGCACGCCGGCAGCGACGAGCAGAAGGAGCGGCTGCTGCCGGGCGTCGCGTCGGGCGAGGCCACCGGCACGGTCGGCATCCTTCACGACGGCTCCGCGCCGCTCGTGCCCGACGCCGAGGCCGCTTCGTTCATCGTGCTCGCCGGCGAGGGCGATACCACGCGCATCGTCGAGGCCGGGGACGCCAAGATCGAGCACCGCGACACGATCGACGGCACGCGTTCGTTCGCGAGGGTGAGCGGTGAAGGCGAGGAGATGCCGGGCGACGCCGGCGCGGGCCTCGACCGCGCCTGCGCCGCGCTGGCCGCCGAGCTCACAGGCTGCTCGCAGCGCGCGATGGAGATGGCCGTCGAGTACGCCAAGGACCGCAAGCAGTTCGAGCGCCCGATCGGTGCCTACCAGGGCGTCTCCCACCGCTGCGCCGAGATGCTGCTCGAGACCGAGGGCGCGCGCGCCGCCACCTACTACGCGGGCTGGGCCGCCGACCACGAGCCCGAGTCGCTGCCGGCGGCCGCCTCGATGGCGAAGGCCTACGCCTCCGACGCCGGCTGGCGCGTGACCGCGTCCTCGCTCCAGGTGCACGGCGGGATCGGCTTCACCTGGGAGCACGACCTCCACTTCCTGCTGAAGCGCGCGAAGACCGACGGCCATCTGCTCGGCGGCGCCTCCTGGCACCGCGACCGGGTGGCGAAGATCGCCGGCCTCGGCGACGCGGTCATCGCTCAGGTCTAAGCAGCCAGCCGGGCGCCCACGAACTGCGTGACGCCGGCGATGCGCTGGGTCACGTTCGCGAACCCGCGCTCGAGCAGGGCATCGACGATCTCCTCCTGCTCGAAGGTCTTCATCCCGCTCCGCCGGCCGGCGAGGCCGATGGCGGTGCGCACCGGGGCCGTGCGGCCCTGGGCGGAGGTGAAGATGGCAACGCGGCCACCGGGCGTGAGCACGCGGCACATGGAATCCAGGGCGCGCATCGGGTCGTCGAAGATGTGGAGCGCTGCGAAGCAGCACACGGCGTCGAAGCTCGCGTCGCGGAAGGGCAGGTCCTGCGCATCGCCGCGCACGTAGTCGACGTTGTCTTCTGCGGTGTCGTCTATCGCGCGGGCGAGCATCGTCTCCGACCCGTCGATGCCCACCACGAGGCCCTCGGGCCCGACCGCCTTCGAGAAGTAGCGCGTGAAGTTGCCCGTGCCGCAGGCCACGTCGAGCACACCGTCGCCGCGGGAGATGCCCATCATCAGCCGCGCGATCCGCTTCTCCTCCTCGTAGCCCGGCCCGAGCACGCCCTTCGCCACCCGGCCGAGCGCCGGGCGCCACCAGCGCTCGTAGATCACCGGCACCACGCTCGACTCCATCAGGTCCTGGGTCACGCCCGTGGAGGGGATCCCGCCGAGATCGATGTAGCCGGCGCGCGTGTTCAGCTCGCCGTGGCGGTACTCGTCCGCCAGCAGGTCGCGCGCGCTCAATGCGGCTGGATGCTCGGCAGCTCGTGCTCGCCCGAACCCTGCGCGCCGCGCTGCTCGCCCTCGAAGGCGAGCTTCTCGAGCCGGGCGATCTCGCGCTCGCCCACGACGCGCGCCGGGTCGCCCGCGGGCAGGTCACGATCAGGTTCTCGAT
>JACCYP010000226.1 GCA_013696425.1 Thermoleophilaceae bacterium | reverse complement strand
GGCCGATGGTGGCCGGCGACGGCTGGCTCGCCACGGGCGACCACGGCGAGGTCGCCGGCGGGCGCCTCGAGATCACCGGCCGCAAGAAGGACCTGATCATCACCGGCGGCGAGAACGTGTCCCCGCTGGAGGTGGAGCGCGTGCTCGAGCAGCACCCGGGCGTGCGCGAGGCTGGCGTGGCCGGCGTGCCCGACCCGGAGTGGGGGGAGCGGGTGGTGGCCTACGTGGTGGGGGACACGACCGGGCTCGCCGAGTGGGCGCGCGAGCGCCTCCCGGGCTTCAAGGCGCCGAAGGAGTACCGGCGCGTGAAGGTGCTTCCGCGCACGCCCTCTGGGAAGCTCCAGCGCTCCAAGCTCTAGAGTCCCGCGCCCATGATCTACGACAACGACGCCGACCTCTCGAAGCTCGACGGCAAGACCGTCGCCATCCTCGGATACGGCTCCCAGGGCCACGCTCACGCGCTCAATCTGAAGGAGTCCGGGGTCGACGTCGTCGTCGGCCTGCGCCCCGATTCGGGCAGCGTCGAGAAGGCCAAAGCCGACGGCCTGCGGGTCGAGTCGATCGCCGACGCCGCCAGCGAGGGCGACGTCGTGATGATCCTCCTGCCCGACGAGAAGCAGGGCGACATCTGGGAGTCCGACATCAAGGACGGGATCGCCCCCGGGAACCTCTTGATGTTCGCCCACGGCTTCTCGATCACCTACGACCAGGTCGATCCCGGCCCGGAGGTCGACGTCGGCATGGCCGCTCCGAAGAGCCCTGGCCACCTCGTCCGGCGCCAGTACGTGGACGGCAACGGCGTGCCCGGCCTGATCGCCGTGCATCAGGACGCCTCCGGCACCGCGCGCGACATGGTGCTCGCCTACGCCAAGGGCATCGGCTGCACGCGCGCGGGCGTGATCGAGACGAGCTTCAAGGACGAGACCGAGACCGACCTGTTCGGTGAGCAGTCCGTCCTCTGCGGTGGCGTGACCGAGCTGGTGCGCGCCGGCTACGAGACCCTCACCGAGGCGGGCTACGACCCGCGCCTCGCCTACTTCGAGTGCCTCCACGAACTCAAGCTGATCGTCGACCTCATGTACGAGAAGGGCATCAGCGGCATGCGCTACTCGATCTCGAACACCGCCGAATACGGCGACCTCACGCGCGGCAAGCGCGTGGTGGGCCCGGAGTCACGCGCCGCGATGAAGCAGATTCTCGCCGAGATCCAGTCCGGCGACTTCGCCAAGGAGTGGATCGCCGAGAACAAGGCCGGCCAGGAGAACTTCAACCGCATGCGCGAGGAGCAGAAGAACCACCAGATCGAGCGCGAGGGCAAGGAGCTGCGCTCGATGATGGACTGGATCGATACGGAGTTCTAGATGGAGGGTTGGCTCCCGCCCAAGCCGCCGGGCTCCGACGACGACACGGAGGAGGACCAGGTCCCGACGGACTACACGGCTCCGCCCGAGAGCCTGTGGGCACAGCCGCCGCCTCCGCAGGCACCGCCTCCGCCACAGGCGCCCCCGCCTCCGCCCGTCGACCTGCCGCCGCCGCACCACCCGCAGAGCCAGGGAACCCTCCCGCCGCCACCGCAGCCCGCCTACCGGCCGGCGCAGCCGGGCAACGGTGCCGCGGTGGGCGCGCTGGTCTGCTCGCTGCTCGCCCTGGGCCTGCTCGTGACCTTCGTCGCCATCCTGTTCCCGGTCACCGCAATCCTCGCGATCGTCGGGATGGTCCTCGGCCGCAAGGGCATGAAGCGGGTCGACCGCGGGGAGACCACCCAGCACCGCTCGCTCGCGAAGGCGGGCTGGGTGCTCGGCATCATCGCCCTGGTGCTGTCACTGCTCGTGGCGGCCATTCTGATCGCGGTCCTCGTGGCGGATGCGGAGGGCTTCGTGGACTGGCTCGAGGAGATCGATACGGAGACCACGGGAGGCGGAGAGTTCTCCACACTCATCGCTATTCTCGCCCGTTCGTGACCGCCGATCCCTACAACAAGCAGTACCTCATGACCGCCGGGCCCACGCCCCTGCCCCCGGCGGTCTCGCAGGTGATGGCGGAGCCCATCCTCTTCCACCGCGCGCCCGCCTTCGTCGAGGTGTACGCGCGAGTTCTCCAGAACATCAAGAAGGTCTTCCTCACCGAGAACGACGTGCTCTGCTTCGCATCGTCGGGGTCGGGGGGCATGGAGTCGGCGGCGTCGAACCTGATTCGCCCCGGCGAGCCCGTCGTGGTCGCCCGCTGCGGCAAGTTCGGCGAGCGCTGGAAGGAGCTCGCTGAGGCATACGGAGCCGAGATCACCGATCTGGACGTGGAGTGGGGCGCGAAGGTCGAGCCCGAGGCCCTCGAGCGCGCACTCGCGGACTCGAACGGCGCCAGGGTCGTCTTCACCACCCTCAGCGAGACCTCGACCGGCGTCGTGAACGACATCAAGGCGCTCGCCGAGGTCGCACACGCGGCCGGGGCGCTCATCGCCGTCGATGCCGTCTCGGGTCTCGGCGCCACTCCCATCCGCCAGGACGAGTGGGGCGTGGACGTGGTCGTGTCGGGATCGCAGAAGGCGCTCATGTGCCCGCCCGGCCTCGGCTTCGCATCGCCGAACCAGGCCGCACTCGACTTCGCGGCCGAGTCGCCCGGGCGCCGCTACTACTTCGACTGGGGCCGCACCGTCAAGGGTCAGCGCAAGGACCCGCCGGACAGCCCATTCACCCCGGCCGTCACGCTCTTCAGCGCGCTCGACGTCGCCCTGGCGCTGATCGAGGAGGAGGGCATCGAGAACGTCTTCGAGCGCCATCGGCTGCTCGCACGCGCCACGCGCGAGGCCGGTAAGGGCCTCGACCTCGAGCTGTTCGGTCCCGAGGATGAGAACGCCAGCGTGGTCACCGCCTTCAAGGTGCCCGAGGGCATCGACGGCAGCGCGGTCCAGAAGACGATGCGCGACAAGTACGGCGTCACGATCGCGGGCGGCCAGAACCAGCTCAAGGGCAAGATCGTCCGGATCGCCCACTGTGGCTACTTCGGGGCGTTCGACATTCTCACCACGATCGGCGCCCTCGAGATGACGCTCTCGGAGCTCGGCGCGGACGTCGAGCTCGGCGCTGGGGTCGGCGCCGCCCAGCGCGTCTTCCTCGAAGCCGGCGTACCGGTCCACGCCTAGCCCACCTGTGACCGACCGCCCACGCGTACTGGTCAAGGAGAAAATCGCCGAGTCCGGCGTCGATCTCCTGCGCGAGCACTTCGACGTCGAGGTGGGCGTCGACTGGGAGGACACTGAGCTCTCCGAGCGCATCGGCGAGTTCGACGCCATCGTTATCCGCTCCGCCACGAAGCTCACCGCCGAGCTGATCGAGAAGGGTGAGCGCCTCCAGGTGATCGGCCGGGCCGGGGCAGGCGTCGACAACGTGGATGTCGAGGCCGCCACCAAGCGCGGCATCGTGGTGGCGAACGCGCCCGACTCGAACTCGATGGCCGCTGCCGAGCACACGCTCGCACTGCTCATGGGCCTGGCCCGCAACGTGCCCCAGGCGCACTCCTCGCTCACCGGCGGGAAGTGGGAGCGCTCGAAGTTCGGCGGGGTGGAGGTCGAGGGCAAGACTCTCGGCATCCTCGGGTTCGGCCGCATCGGCCGCCTCGTCGCCGCCCGTGCCAAGGGCTTCGAGATGGACGTGATCGCCTACGACCCGTTCGTCGGCGCGGAGCTCTACCGCGACCTCGGGGTCGAGAAGGCCGAGTCCTCGGCCGACATCTACGCGAAGGCCGACTTCGTGACCATTCACCTGCCGAAGACTGCCGAGACGGCCAACTGGCTGAACGACGACGCCTTCGGCGCGATGAAGGACGGCGTACGCGTGATCAACGTGGCCCGCGGCGAGCTGCTCGACCACGACGCGCTCGTCCGCGCGCTCGACTCCGGCAAGGTCGGCGGCGCCGCTCTCGACGTCTTCCCCGAGGAGCCGATGACCGAGCACCCGCTGTTCGGCCGCCCGAACGTGGTCGTCACTCCCCACCTCGGCGCCTCGACCGCCGAGGCGCAGGACCGCGCCGGGGTCCAGACCGCCGAGCAGATCGTGGCCGCACTCACCGGCGGTCTCGTGTCGAACGCCGTGAACATCCCGCGCCTGGGACCGGAGGACATGGAGGCCGCGGGGCCGTTCCTGCCCCTCTGCGAGAAGCTCGGCGCGTTGGCAGTCGCCCTCGGTGACGCCGGCTCGATCGACCGGATCGAGGTCGGTTACGAGGGCAACCTGGCCGAGCGCGACACCCGGCTGCTCACCATCGCCGTGCTGAACGGCGTGCTCAAGGGCCACACCGAGGAGCCCGTGAACTTCGTGAACGCGACCACCCTCGCCGAGGAGCGTGGCATCACCGTCGCCGAGCGCCGTGAGCCGGAGTCGGTGTCCTTCAACGAGCTGGTGACCATCAGCGTGGGGGACGTCGAGCTCGCCGGGACCGGCTTCGGGCCGCACAACCTGCCCCACCTCGTATCCGTCTACGGGCAGAGCTTCAACGTAGAGATGGCTGACCACTTCGCGTTCTTCCGCTACCGCGACCAGCCCGGCCTGATCGGCAAGGTCGGGCAGATGTTCGGCGAGCACGGGGTGAACATCGCCTCGGCAGCGGTCGGTGCTCAAGAGAGGGCCAAGGACGCCGTGATGGTCGTGACCACGGATGGACCGGTGCCCGACGCCCTGATCGCGGAGATCGCCGCGCTCGATGGGTTCCACAGCGGCCGTGCCGTGAACCTCTAGAACATTCGTCCGGAGTGGACGGATGGCGCGGAACCCAGCGGCTCCCGGGAGTTACGTGCAAGACGCCCGAAAAGGTGTCGATAGGACTCGCGTGCCACACCAACCAAGGGAGTTGCCGAGGGTGTCGTTCAAGCCCGGCGCAGCCTGCGCGTTTGTCCTGGCCGTCATGGCCCTGCCGTCCGCCGCTTTCGGCGCTGTCAAGGACACGAAGATCGTGAGCCCCCCTGGCGGCAACCCGAATGGGCCGGTCCGCGACGTGTACCTGTGGAACTTCCCGCGTGAGCGGTTGAAGGGCAACGTCTCGCGGGAGAGCCGATACGCTGGCGTGCCGCGTGCCCTGCAGGCCTTCAACGGTGCGTCGATCAAGCCGAGCACGAGCGCCCGAGGCAATTACTTCGGGTTCACGGGCCTCTTCACCGGGGTCGGTGGCGAGGCCAACGGCCCCGGCATCGCCGACGCGTTCATGCGCTTCGGCGGAGGCTCGGACGAGGGCTTCACGACCGACTGACCCTGGGTCGAGGGCCTCCTAACCAAACCTTTTTCCCACCGGCGTGTTTCGTGCATAGCCTGATTCCTGGACTTCGCGTACCTCTAGAACAAATGGAGAAACCTTGACCATTCGCAAGATCACAGCCTTTGGGCTGGCCCTCGTCGCTCTGCTCGGCCTTGCGGCCATCACGCACGGCGTGGTGGTCGGCAGCCGCACCACCCTGATCATCAGCCCGCCGCCGGAAGCCAACCAGCCTTCGAATGGCAACAGCGACAACTCGGTCGTGTCCCAGGACGGCGGCAAGGCGAAGTACGTCGCATGGGAGTCGACAGCGACCAACCTCGTGCCTGGCGACGGGAACTCCAAGAAGGACGTGATCGTGATGGAGCGCACCCAGCAGGAGGGCAACGTCGGCGGCAAGCTCTCGCTCGGCAGCTCGAACTCCTCGGGCCAGCCCGGCAACGGTGACAGCGGCAACCCCTACATCGATGGGGACTCCAAGCGCGCTCCGAAATGCCTCGTTTTCGAGTCGACCTCGACGAACTTCGACAAGGCCGACAAGCGCGCCGACTCCGACATCTACTTGAAGAATTTGAACAGCAAGAAGACCGAGCTCGTCTCCGACAAGGGCAACGCGAAGAATCCCTCGGTCGACGGCGAATGCGAGTTCGTGGTCTTCGACGCCGGCGGCAAGATCTTCGTGCGCGAGCTGGCCAAGGACAAGACGTCCCAGATCGCGCGCGGCTCGAACGCCGATGTCCAGAACAACGGTAAGGGCGTCGCCTACGAGCGCGGCGGGCAGATCTACTACACCGCCTTCCAGAAGCTCTTCAACAAGGGCAACCCGATCGTCAAGAACAAGGGCAGCGAAATGGTTGTCTCCAAGGGCAGCCAGGGCGTCGGCAACGGCCAGTCCAAGAACCCGGACATGGACGACAACGGGTACTACGTCGCGTTCGAGTCCACGTCCACGAACCTGTGTACAGGGTTGTGCACCGGTGTCAGCGGCGTCGATGCGAATGGGCCGATCAGCGACATCTTCCGGGCGACCATCAGTTCGAGGGCGCCCACCAAGGACAAGATGCAGATGGCGAGCTACTCGTTCGGCGTCCAGCAGCAGGGCAACGGCGCCAGCAACAACCCGGCGATGACGAGCGCGGGCGAGAACATTCTGTTCGACTCCGAGGCGACCAATCTGGCGGAGAAGCCCGACATCATCCCCGATGCCAACGGCCCGATCCGCGACATCTACTACTGGAACTACCCGCGTGAGCGCAAGACCGGCAATGTGTCTCGTGAGTCGCGGGACGACTCCGTGCCACGCCAGGCCGGCACGGGCCAGCCCTACAACGGCCCGGCCACCCAGCCGGCCGTAAGCAATCGAGCGAACTACATCTCGTTCACCGCGAACATCGCCAATCAGTCCGGCGACCTCAACGGCGGAGGAATCAGCGACATCTTCCTCCGCTTCCTCGGAAGCTCCGACGAGGGCCGGCAGGACTAGGTGTAGCCTCCGGCGAGTGCGTGCCTTGGTCATGACCAAGCACGGCTCGCCGGAGGTGCTTCAGGTGCAGGATCGCCCGAAGCCCGAGGCCGGGCCGGGCGAGACCCTTGTGAGGGTCACGGCGGCAGGGATCAATTTCGCCGATCTGATGGCGCGCGTCGGCCTCTATCCGGACGCCCCCAAACCGCCGTCGGTGGTCGGCTACGAGTTCGCGGGGGAGACCGAGGACGGCCGCCGTGTGATCGGCGGCACCCGCTTCGGCGGATACGCGGAGTACGTCGTGTCGCGCTCCGATCAGCTGATCGACCTGCCGGAGGGCTGGAGCTTCGAGGAGGGCGCCGGGCTGCCGGTGAACTACGCCACCGCCTACGCGGGCCTCGTGCGCTACGGCAACCTCCAGGCGGGTGAGCGCGTGCTCATCCAGGCCGCGGCCGGCGGCGTCGGTATCGCCGCCACACAGATCGCCAAGGCGATGGGCGCCGAGGTGTGGGGCACGGCCTCCGCCGGCAAGCACGACGCGATCACGGCCTTCGGCGTCGACCACCCGATCGACTACCGGTCTGTGGACTTCGCGGAGGCGATCGACGAGCCGCTCGACCTGGTGATGGACGCCGTCGGCGGCAAGTCGTTCAAGAAGAGCTACGGCCTGCTTCGGCCGGGCGGGCGTCTCATCTGCTTCGGGGCCTCGTCGGTGATGAAGGGCGAGCGCCGCGACATCCCGACGGCGCTCAAGATGCTCGCGCAGACCCCGCGCTTCAACCCGATCAAGATGGCCAGCGAGTCGAAGGCCGTGATCGGTCTCAACATGCTCAAGATCTGGGACGAGAGGGAGTCGATCAACGACTTCGTCGACCCGCTCACGGAATGGATCGCCGACGGCACGATCAAGCCCGTCGTCGCGAAGGCCTTCCCGCTCGAGCAAGGCCCGGATGCCCACCGCTACCTCGGCGAGGCGAAGAACGTGGGCAAGGTAGTACTCACGTTGTAGTCTGGGTGGAGATGCACCTCGGTCTCAACCTGCTCCTTCTTCTCCTTCCCCCTCAGGGGGAATAACGCGTGGCGGCCGCAGTAAGCCGCAAGCCCAGGAGAGAGGACCAGCGAGAGGAAAGGGAAACGCAGTGACCGAGCGAGCAGACGACAACCGAGTACGGATCTTCGATACCACCCTGCGGGACGGCGAGCAGTCGCCCGGCATCTCGCTGAACAAGGGCGAGAAGCTGGAGATCGCGCACCAGCTCGCGAAGCTCGGCGTGGACGTGATCGAGGCCGGGTTCCCGATCTCCTCGCCCGGCGACTTCGAGTCGGTGGAGGCGATCGCCCGCGAGGTGCACGGCCCGGTGATCTGCGGCCTCGCGCGCACCGGCTTCCAGGACATCGACGCCGCCTGGAACGCGGTGAAGGACTCCGAGCGCCCGCGCATCCACACCTTCATCTCCACGAGCGATATTCACATCGAGCACCAGCTCCAGACCACGCGCGAGGACGTGAAGGGCCAGGCGCGCGCCGCGGTCGCGCACGCCAAGCAGTACACCGACGACGTGGAGTTCTCGCCGATGGACGCCACGCGGTCGGAGATCGAGTACACGGCCGAGGTGATCCAGATCGCGCTGGAGGAGGGCGCGACCACGATCAACGTGCCCGACACCGTCGGCTACACGACCCCGGATGAGTACCGCGCGATGTGGGAGGAGCTCTACCGGCTGGTGCCGGAGCTCGCGAAGGTCGTGACTTCCGTGCACTGCCACGACGACCTCGGGCTGGCGGTGGCCAATTCGATGTCCGGCGTCACCGCAGGCTGCAGGCAGATCGAGTGCGCCATGAACGGCCTCGGCGAGCGGGCGGGCAACGCCTCGCTCGAGGAGGTCGTGATGCTGATGCGCACCCGCGAGGCGACCCTGGGGTGGTGGACCGAGGTCAACACCCGCGAGATCGCGCGTACGAGCCGCCTGGTCACGCGCCTCACCGGCTACGCGGTACAGCCGAACAAGGCCATCGTCGGGCGCAACGCGTTCGCGCACGAGTCGGGCATCCACCAGGACGGCGTGCTCAAGGAGCGAACCACCTACGAGATCATGGATGCCACCTCGATCGGCCTGGAGGCCAACTCGATCGTGCTCGGCAAGCACTCCGGCCGCCACGCCCTGCGCAAGGCGCTCGAGGAGCTCGGCTACGAGGTCGACGGCGCGGGCCTGAACGCCGCCTTCAAGCGTTTCAAGGAGGTGGCGGACAAGAAGAAGACCGTCACCGCCCTCGACCTCGAGGCGATCGTGTCCGACGAGATGCGCCAGGCGCCGCAGGCCTACGCGCTCGAGACCTTCGAGGTGGAGGCGAGCAACAGCCGGACGCCGTTCGCGCGGGTCACGGTACGGCGCCCCGACGGCGGGATCGCATCGGGCGAGTTCACCGGCGACGGCCCCATCGACGCGTTCTTCAGCGCGCTCAACGCTGCCACCGGCCATGACGCGAAGTTGAGGGAGTACCACGTGTCCGCGGTCACGGCGGGCCGCGACGCGCTGGGGGAGGTCACGGTGCTGCTCGAGCTCGACGGCAAGACCTCCACCGGCACCGGGGTGGCCACCGACATCCTCGAGGCGAGCGGACGCGCGTACCTGCGCGCGCTCGCGAACGCGCTCGCGGGCTCGCCGGTGGCGGAGGCCGAGCACCACACGGACCTCGCCGCGCGCGAGCTCACCCCATAGCGCCGGCCGACTTCACCTTTCGCGACGGCGAGCGAACGATCCGGTTCGCGCGCGGCGCCGTGGCCGAGGCGCTGGCGCTGATCGGCGCGGAGTCGTTCGTCCTGCTCACCACCGAGCGGGCGGAGCGCCCGGAGCTCGCCGAGCGTGCCGCGGAGGTGGTCCATGTTCCGGCTGAGCCCGTGGCCGACGCTTCCGCGGCCGTTCGGCACCGCGTCGCGGGGCGGCGGATCGTGGCGCTCGGCGGCGGGCGGGTCGTGGATGCGGCCAAGGCGATCGCGGGCGCCGACGGCCTGTCGGTGGCGGCCATTCCCACGACCCTGGCCGGCTCGTCGTTCACCCCCTTCCACCGGATGCCCGCGGGCTTCGAGGGTTGGAGCTTCGTGCGGCCCTCGCTGGTGGTGGCCGACCCGGCGCTGATGGCGTCGATGCCGATGCCCGAGCTGGCGGCCACCGCGATGAATGCCCTCGCGCATGCCGCGGAGTCGCTGTACATGCCTTTGTCCAACCCCGTGGCTTCCGCCGCCGCGTTGCAGGCTGCCTCCGGGGTTTCAACTGCATTGGCAATGGAGGACGTGGAGCGGGACGAGCTCGCGCTGGCCGCATTCCTCGGCGGGTATGCGATCGGCGTGACCGGCCTGGGTTTTCACCACGCTCTGTGCCAGTCGCTCGTTGCTTCAGTTGGGACGCCCCATGCTCAGACCAACGCCGTGATGCTGGCGCACACCATCGCGTTCGTTCGCCCGCGGGCACCGGAGGCGATCGGGAGGCTCGACGAGGCCCTCGGGCGCCCCCTCGCCGAGGTCACCGCCGCGGCCGGCCCGACCACCCTCGGCGCCCTCGGCGTTGACGCCGGAGCGCTGCCCGCCCTGGCCGGCGCGGCCGTTCAGCACCCGGCGATCGGCAACCTGCCGGACCCCGCGCCGGAGCGCGCGGAGGTCCTCGCCGTGCTACGAGCCGCGCTCTGAGCTCGAGTGGTCACGAGGGCACCAAATGGGTGCCCTATCGACCACTCGGGGGTGAAAGCGTCCGCTAGCGCCGCTTGGGCGAGACGAGCTTCAGGTAGGTCAAACGCGTGGCGAGCGAGCCCGTGGAGGCCTTCGACACCTGGTCGAGCAGGCAGGTGGTGTTCGAGAGCGCCTGGTTCTGGAGCGTCGTGGCCTGGGAGCCGAGCGCCTTCTCCGAGAGCAGGGTCGCGATCACCGTGCGCGCGGTCTTGCGGGAGATCTTCGACCGCTTCAGGCGCTTGAGGTAGGTGGAGCGGCTGTTCTTGAAGCGCGAGCGGATGATGGCCTTCTCGGCGCTCGACACCGAGCGGCTGGAGGCGCGCCGGGCCTTCCGCACGACCGCCGTCTCAAACAGCGCGTTGAGCGCCGCCTGCGGGCTGCCGGCGAGGCGCTTGTACTGGCGCACCTGCGTCTGGGTGATGCGCCCGCCCGTGAAGGAGCACTGAACGCCAGGAGAGAGGGTGAGCTGGCCCGCGCTCGTGGAGGTGTCGAACTGCGCCTGGGATGGCGCGTTGCACAGGCCTGGGTCACGCGACCACAGGTAGGTGCAGGCCGCGACCTGCTTGTCGGCGTCGGCGCTGCCGGCATTCGCGAACGTGCCCCAACCCCAGGACCAGATCGACCCGACCGCGCCCTCGCGGCTCACCTGCTGCGCGGCGAGCGACTGCAGCTTCACGAACTCGAGCCACGCGCTCTGCGGCTGCAGGCCTGAGCGCCCGCCCTGCCCGGCGCCCGACTGGAAGCCGAGCATGATGCCCTGCTTGGCGCGCGGGATGCCGAGCGCCTGGAACGCGCCGAGGCGGTTGCGGAAGGCGATGCGGGTGTTGCGTGAGCCGACGACGGGACCCTGCCCGCTCACCGTCTTCGCGTTGAAGTAGATCTCGTGCACCAGATCGCCGTACTGCGCAGCCGCGGTGAAGAAGGTCGCTGCGCCGGAGTTCCCCGTCTTCGCCGAGGACGTCGGGATCAACAGGATCGGCCGTGCGCCGAGCGCCTGGATGTTCTGCATCACCGCGAGCACGTTCTGCGCGTACTGGTTGGTGAAGTTGCTGCCCTGGAACTCGTTCAGCGTGATGTAGGGCGTCGCGCAGCCCGACTGGTTCGCGGCGGTCTGCACGAGGTCGGCCGACTTCTGCGGGATGCTCCCACTGCCGCTCGCGAGGCCGGCCAGCGAGGCCTCCCAGTAGATGGTCGCCGCGCCCGCGGCGCGCAGGTCGCGGCTCACCGCCACGCCGTAGGAGGCGGTGATGATTCCCGGCCGCCCGAAGACGGTGTTGCGCCACTTCACCGAGCCGTCGGCGTAGTCGTAGTAGTTCGTCCCGCTGGTGGGCACGCCCGGGCAGCTTCCGCCCTGAGCGAGGGCCGCGCCGGGAACGCCCAGCGCGAGCAGCGCCAGGGCAGCGGGAATCGTGACGAGCAGCTTGCGCATCGGGTAGAGAACCCCTTCGCGCCCTGGGAAGAGCGGTCCTTCCCACATAACACTTGTACGTGATAGCGTACGCGCCAATGGCGGTCGCCGAAGCACCGGGAGTCGGAACACGTATCAAGGCCCTGCGCGACGGGCTCGACCTCTCGCTCCGCGACCTGGCCGAGCGCTCGGGCGTCTCGGCGCCGATGCTCTCGCAGGTCGAGCGCGGCGAGACGAGCCCCACCATCGCCGTCGCCACCCGCATCGCCGCCGGCCTCGACCTGTCCCTCTCGCAGCTGCTCCGGCTCGACGAGAGCGGCTCGGTCACGGTCGTGCACGCGAGCGAGCGCCGCGGGGGTGGGGGAGGCGGCCACGCCTACGAGGTGCTCACGCCGCCGCTGCCCGGCCAGCGCGCCGAGGTGTCCGAGCACACCCTGGCCGCGGGAGCCGCAACCGGGGGCCCCGACGATCCGCCCATGCACGAGCCCGGCGCGCGCGAGACCACCGTCGTGACCCACGGGAACCTGCGCCTGCACTGCGACGGCGAGGTGCACGATCTCGCGGAGGGAGACGCCGTGACCTTCGACGCCGACCTTCCCCACCATTTCGAGAACCCCGGCCGCGGTGAGGCTCGCTTCTTCGCCGTGGTGGCCGCCGGACTCAGAAGGAGCTGAGCATGCCCAAGAACCTGTTCGAGAAGATCTGGGAGCGCCACGAGGTGGCGCCGAGCCTCATCTACATCGACCTCCACCTGGTGCACGAGGTCACGAGCCCGCAGGCGTTCGAGTCGCTGCGCATGAAGGAGCGCACCCTGCGCCGCCCCGACCGCACGCTCGCCACCGCGGACCACAACGTGCCCACCGACGGCTCGACCACCGCGCAGCAGATCAAGGACCACCTGAGCCGCAAGCAGGTCGAGGTGCTCGAGCAGAACTGCGCCGAGTTCGGCGTGCCGATCCACTCGATCGGCTCCGACCAGCAGGGCATCGTCCACGTGATCGGCCCGGAGCTGCGCGTGACCCAGCCCGGCATGACCATCGTCTGCGGCGACTCCCACACCTCCACCCACGGCGCCTTCGCCGCGCTCGCCTTCGGCATCGGCACCAGCGAGGTCGAGCACGTCCTCGCCACCCAGACCCTCCAGCAGAAGAAGCCCGCCTCGATGCGGGTGAACTACGAGGGCGAGCTCGGGTTCGGCGTCACGGCCAAGGACCTGATCCTCGGCACGATCGGCCAGCTCGGCACGAGCGGCGCCCAGGGCTACGTGGTCGAGTACGCCGGCGCACCCATCAGGGCGCTGTCCATGGAGGGCCGCATGACCATCTGCAACATGTCGATCGAGTGGGGCGGCCGCGCGGGCATGGTCGCGGTCGATGACACCACGCTCGCGTGGTTCGACGACGCCCCCGAGGAATGGCGCGAGTTCACAAGCGACGACGACGCCTCCTTCGACCGCGAGGAGACCGTCGATGCCTCGGCGCTCTCGCCGCAGGTCACCTGGGGCACCACGCCCGGGCACGTCGCGCCGGTCGACGGCGCCGTGCCCGAGCCCTCGACCGAGAGCGAGGAGCGCGCGCTGGTCTACATGGACCTCGAGCCCGGCCGCGCGATCGAGGAGATCGAGCTCGACACCGTGTTCATCGGCTCCTGCACCAACTCGCGCATCGGCGACCTGCGCGCTGCCGCGGAGGTCGTGAAGGGCCGCAAGGTGTCCCGGGACATCCGCGCGATGGTGGTGCCCGGCTCGGCCCAGGTGAAGATCCAGGCCGAGAAGGAGGGCCTCGACGAGGTGTTCCGCGACGCGGGCTTCGACTGGCGCTCCGCCGGCTGCTCGATGTGCCTCGGGATGAACCCGGACACCCTCCAGCCGGGCGAGCGCTGCGCCTCGACCTCGAACCGGAACTTCGAGGGCCGCCAGGGCAAGGGCGGGCGCACACACCTGGTGTCGCCCCAGATGGCCGCCGCCGCCGCGGTCGAAGGACGATTCGTGGACATCAGGGGGTGGGGCGAGTGAAGGCGATCAACATCATCGAGGGCGGTGTCTCGGTGCTCGCGCGCTCGGACGTCGATACCGACCAGATCATCCCCAAGCAGTTCCTGAAGCGGGTGGAGCGCACCGGCTTCGGCGAGTTCCTGTTCTACGACTGGGCCAAGGAGCCCGGCTGGCACCTGCCGGTGAACCCGATCCTCGCGACGGGCGCGAACTTCGGCTCGGGCTCGAGCCGCGAGCACGCACCGTGGGCGCTCGAGGACTACGGCTTCCAGGCCATCGTCGCGCCGAGCTTCGCGGACATCTTCTATTCCAACTGCACGAAGATCGGGCTGCTGCCGGTTGTGCTGCCCGAGGACCAGGTCAAGGCGCTGATGGAGGCGGGCGAGGCCGAGATCAACCTCCAGGAGCAGACCGTGACCTTCGCGGGTGGGGTGGTGCCCTTCGACATCGACCCGGAGATCGCGCGGCGCCTGCTCGAGGGCCTGGACGACATCGGCATCACGCTCGAGCAGCAGCACCTGATCGACGCCTACGAGGCCGAGCGCGAGCGCTCCGGACCGGTCACCACGTCGCTGTGACCCGCGACTGGGACGCCACCACCTACGACCGGGTCTCCGGCCCACAGGTCGAGATGGCCCGCGCCGTGCTCGACCGGCTCGACCTGCGCGGTGACGAGACCGTTCTCGACGCCGGCTGCGGCTCCGGGCGCGTCACGCGGATGCTGCTCGAGCGCTGTGCGCGCGTGATCGCGGTCGACGGCTCGGAGTCGATGGTCGAGGAGGCGCGGGCGGCGCTGCCGGCCGACGTCACGGTGCTCCACCAGGACCTGCAGGAGCTCCACCTCGACGAGTCGGTGGACGCGGCGTTCTCGAACGCGGTGTTCCACTGGGTGCCCGACCACGCGCTGCTCTTCGGCCGTATCTTCGGCGTTCTGCGCCCCGGCGGGCGCCTCGTGGCGCAGTGCGGAGGCAAGGGCAACGTGGAGCGCTTCCACGCGGTCGCTCGCGAAGTCGGTGCACAGCCGCCGTTCGCGCAGTACCTCGAGGCTTGGGAGGGGCCGTGGAACTTCGCCGACCCCGAGGACACGGCGATGCGACTCGAGGAGGCCGGTTTCACCCACGTCGAGACCTGGCTAGCCGATCGCCCGGTGGTGCCCGAGTTCACGGAGGACTACCTGCGGACCGTCTGTCTCGGCAACCACGTCGACCGCCTGCCCGAGGAGCTGCGCGACGAGTACGTGACGGCGGTGGCCGAGCGCTGCGCGCAGCCGGTGGAGCTCGACTACGTGCGGCTGAACATCGAAGCGACCAGGCCCGCATGAGCCACACGATCCTCACGCTCCCCGGCGATGGCATCGGGCCCGAGATTCTCGCCAGCGCGCGCACGGTGCTCGACACCCTTGGCCACTTCGAGTACGAGGAGCAGGCTCTGGGCGGCGCCTCGATCGACCTCCACGGCACCGCCCTCACCGACGAGGTGCTCGACCGCTGCCGGGCTTCCGACGCCGTGCTGCTGGCCGCGGTCGGCGGACCCAAATGGGACACCACCGACCCGTCGAAGCCGCGCCCCGAGCAGGGGCTGCTCGGCCTGCGCAAGGGCCTCGGGCTGTTCGCGAACATCCGACCGGTGCGCCCGAGCCCGGCGTTGCTCGACGCGAGCCCGCTCAAGCGCGAGCGGATCGAGGGAACCGACCTGATCGTGGTGCGCGAGCTCACCGGAGGGATCTACTTCGGCGATTCCGGCCGCGACGGCGACACCGCCCACGACGACTGCCTCTACACGGTCCCCGAGATCGAGCGGATCGCGAAGGTGGGCTTCGAGCTCGCCCGCAGGAAGGTCACAAGCGTCGACAAGGCGAACGTGCTCGAGACCTCCCGCCTGTGGCGCGAGACGGTCACACGTGTTGCGGAAGGGGAGGCGAAACCGCTGGACCACCTCCTGGTGGACAACGCGGCGATGCAGCTCGTCTCACGGCCGGCCGACTTCGACGTGATCCTCACCGAGAACCTCTTCGGCGACATCCTGAGCGACGAGGCGGCGATGCTCACAGGCTCGCTCGGGATGCTCCCGAGCGCGTCGCTCGGGGACCGCTCGGGGCCGGGCCTCTTCGAGCCGGTCCACGGCTCGGCTCCGGACATCGCCGGCACTGGCGCGGCCAACCCGCTCGCCATGCTCGGCTCGGCGGCGCTCATGCTCCGCCACGCCTTCGGTTTGGAGAACGAGGCGGGAGCCCTAGAATCGGCCATCGACTCGGCGCTGGAAGCCGGTCTGCGGACCGCGGACCTGGGTGGCAGCGCAACCACGGAGCAGGCCACCAAGGCCGTCCTCGAACACCTCTGAAAGGGGGGATGCACGTGAACACCGCAGATCTGATCTGGATGAACGGAGAGTTCGTCGCCTGGGAGGACGCGAAGGTACATGTGCTCACCCACGGGCTCCATTACGGCACGGGCGTGTTCGAGGGCGTTCGCGCGTACGAGACCGAGCGCGGCACGGCGATCTTCCGCCACGACCGCCACATCTCGCGCCTGCGCCAGTCCTCGTCGCTCTACTACATGGACCTGCCCTACTCCGACGAGGAGATCCGGCAGGCCACGCACGAGCTCATCGCCCGCAACGGGTTCAAGTCCTGCTACATCCGCCCGCTGGTCTACCGCGGCTACGGCCCGATGGGCCTCGACCCCCTCGACAACCCCGTCGACGTGATGATCGCGGTGTGGGAGTGGGGCGCCTACCTCGGCGAGGAGGGCCAGAAGAACGGCATCCGCGCGAAGGTGTCCTCGTGGCGGCGGATCTCGCCGGAGTCGCTCATCCCGCACGCGAAGGCGAGCGGCCAGTACCTGAACTCGGTGCTGGCAAAGATCGAGGCCTCCAAGGCGGGTTACGAGGAGGCCATCCTGCTCGACCACAACTCGCACGTGTGCGAGGGGACCGGCGAGAACATCTTCGTCGTCAAGAAAGGCAAGATCGCCACGCCGGGCCACTCGAACTCGATCCTCGACGGCATCAACCGCGCGTCGGTGATCGAGATCGCCGAGGACCTCGGGTACGAGGTCGTGGAGCGCGACATCGCGCGGGCCGAGCTCAACATGTGCGACGAGCTGTTCCTCACGGGAACCGCGGCTGAGCTCACCCCGGTGAGGGAGATCGACGACCAGGAGATCGGGCCTCCCGGCCCCATTACGAAGCACATTCAGGAGGTCTTCACGGACGCCCTGAAGGGGCGAGCGCAACAGTACGCCCACTGGCTGGACTTCGTGGAGGTACCATCGAAGGCGTGAGCACCGTCGTGAGCAGCCGAATTACGTCGGGCGCCTAGCGCCCCGATCACCGCTGCCCGCTCCTCTCACCGAAAGGCGTTCACGAAAGATGGCCCGCTCCATCCGCATCTACGACACCACCCTCCGCGACGGAATGCAGGGCGAGGGCATGTCCCTCTCAGCCGGCGAGAAGGTACGCGTGGCGCACGCACTCGACGAGCTTGGCGTGGCGTTCATCGAGGCCGGCTTCCCAGCCTCGAACCCGAAGGAGGTCGCGCTGTTCCACCTGCTCGAGAGCGAGCACTTCGATCGCGCGGAGATCGCCGCCTTCGGCATGACCCGCCGGCGTGGCGTCGAGGCCTCGGAGGACGAGGGCCTCGCGGGCCTCGCTGCGTGCTTCGCGCCGGTCTGCACGCTGGTCGGCAAGACCTGGAGCCTGCACCTCGAGAAGGTCACGGGCGCGGACCCGGAGGAGAACCTGGCGATGATCGCGGAGTCGATCGCGTTCCTCTGCGGCGAGGGCAAGCGCGTCGTGTACGACGCGGAGCACTTCTTCGATGCCTATCGCGACGACCCCGAGTACTCGCTGCGGTGCCTGCGCGCGGCGGTCGAGGCCGGCGCCGAGAACCTGACCCTCTGCGACACCAACGGCTCCTCGCTGCCCGCGCAGATCGGCGAGGCCACGGCTGCGGTGGCGGCTGAGTTCCCCTCGGTCGGGATCCACACCCACGACGACGCGGGCGTCGCGGTCGCCAACGCGCTCGAGGGCGTGGTCAGCGGGGCCGAGCTGGTACAGGGCACCGTGAACGGCTACGGCGAGCGCTGCGGCAACGCGAACCTCGTCTCGATCATCCCGGCGCTCCAGCTGAAGCTCGGCTGTCCCTGCGTGCCCGACCTCACCCGGCTCACGTCGATCGCGCACATGGTCGACGAGCTCTGCAACGTCTCACCTGACCCGAATCAGCCCTACGTGGGCCGAAACGCCTTCGCCCACAAGGGCGGCATGCACGTGGCCGGCGTCCAGAAGGACGCGCGCACGTTCGAGCACCTCGAGCCCGGTGAGGTGGGCAACCGCCGGCGCGTGCTCGTGTCGGAGCTCGGCGGCCGCGCCACCGTGCAGGACCGGGCTGACGCGACGGGCGTCGAGGTCGACGCCGCCGCCCTGGTCGAGCGCGTGAAGGAGCTCGAGCACGCGGGCTACCAGTTCGAGGCCGCGGACGGCTCCTACGACCTGCTCATCCGGCGCGAGGCGGGCGGCTACCAGCCGCTGTTCACCCTCGAGTCCTGGCGGGTGATCGTCGAAAAGCGCGCGGACGGCCGCGTAGAGACCGAGGCCACCATCAAGATCTGGGTCGAGGGCGAGCGCTACGTGCGCACCGCCGAGGGCAACGGGCCCGTCCACGCACTCGACCGCGCGCTGCGCGGCGCCATCGGCGAGACCTACCCGCACCTGCGCGACATCGAGCTCGTGAACTTCAAGGTGCGCATCCTCGACACCACACACGGCACCGACGCCGTCACGCGCGTGCTGCTCGACTCGAGCGACGGCACCGACTCCTGGGGCTCGATCGGCGTCTCCGAGAACATCATCGAGGCGAGCTGGGATGCGCTCGTGGACTCACTAGAGGCCGGCATGCTCCCCGGCCGCACCGAGCACCGCCGCTCGCCGGGCGTGCGCTCCTCCACGTGATCCCGCTCGCGCGGCCGGTGATCGGCGAGCGCGAGGAGGAGCTCGTGCTCGAGGCGCTGCGCTCCGGCTGGCTCTCGCTCGGGCCGATGCTCGGGCGCTTCGAGACCGACTTCGCGGCCAACCTGGGCGTGCCGGCCGTCTCAGCGGTCTCCAGCGGCACGGCGGCGCTGCACCTGTCGCTGCGCGCGAGCGGCGTCGAGGCCGGCGACGAGGTGGTGACCACTCCGTTCTCCTTCGTGGCGTCCTCGAACTCGATCCTCTACGAGCGCGCGCGCCCGGTGTTCGCCGACATCGACCGGCGCACGCTGAACGTGGATCCCGCCGCGGCGGCCGCGGCCGTGACCGAGCGCACCACCGGGCTCCTGCCGGTGCACATCTTCGGGTTCCCCGCCGACATGCCCGCCCTCGAGGAGTTGGCCGAGCGGCGCAAGCTGTGGATAGTCGAGGACGCGTGCGAGGGGCTCGGCGGCAGGCACCGCGACGGGCCGGCCATCGGTGCGCGCGGCAACCTGTCCACCTTCGCCTTCTACGCGAACAAGCAGATGACCACCGGCGAGGGCGGGGTGGTGGTGTGCCCCACCGGCGAGGTCAAGGCGCGCATCGACTCGGAGCGAAACCAGGGTCGCGCGCCTGACATGGGCTGGCTCGATCACGACCGGCTCGGCTTCAACTACCGGCTCTCGGACATCGCCTGCGCGCTTGGAATCGCCCAGCTCGAGCGGCTCGCCGACATGCTGGCCGGCCGCGCGCGCGTGGCCCGGCTCTACCGCGAGGCGCTTGCAGGCATCGACGGGCTCACGCTCCCGTGCGAGGACGAGGGCGGCGATGAGCGCGGCTGGTTCGTGTTCGTGGTGCAGCTGCCGGACGGGGTGGACCGGGACGCCGCGATCGAGGGCATGCGCGACCGCGGGGTGGACGCGAAGCCCTACCTGCCGGCCATCCACCTGATGAGCTTCTACCGCGAGCGCTTCGGCCACCGCGAGGGCGAGTTCCCCGTGTGTGAGGAGATCGCGGCAACCTCGATGGCCCTCCCGTTCCATCCCGAGCTCACCGAGGGTGAGGTGGCACAGGTAGGTTCTGCGCTCACGGCGGTTGTCAGTTAGATGCGTTTCCGATCCAGCCGGCGTTCGGCGCCTTCACGCCGCGCCTCGCGGGCACCACCTACGGCTTCGACTTCTCGGCCGAGACGGACCGCCTGCGCGTGCTCGGCGATACGGGCCAGAGCTTCCGCCTGCGTTCGACCACCCTCGGCAGCTCCAGCGACGGCCCCATCCGGCTGGTGGGCGGCGGCAAGCCCGCGATGGCGGGGGCGGCCTACTCGGGCAACCGGATCGGCTCGAAGTCCTCGCGGCTCTACGCGATCGACCACTCACGCGATCGCCTCTACCGCCTCACGACCGCGAACAGCACGGCGACGAGCTTCGAGTCGATCGGCCGCATCGGAGCCGCGGTGGGCCCGCGCATGGGATTTGACATCTCGGGCACCGAGGGGTGGCCTACGGCGCGTTCCAGGTCGGCACCGATCCCGCCACGCAGATCTACCGCGTGTCGCTCTCGAGCGGGGCCGGCACCAAGCTCGGCACGCTGGGAGCGGGCCTCAAGCTCGTGGGGCTCACCGCACTCGGAGTATCCGTGCCCGACACCAAGGCGCCCGGCGTGACCGTGTCGGTCCGCGCGTCGAGCCGTACCCGCGTGCTTGCGTCGAAGGGCATCCGCGCGACCATCTCGACCACCGAGGCAGGAGATCTCGACGTCGAGGCCAAGCTGCGCGGTAGCGCCATCGGCGGGACGGGTGTGTTCGTCGAGACGCGCGGCTCGGGTGTGCTGAAGCTGTCGTTCAACTCGCTCGGGCGTGCAGCCATTCGCCGCGCCCGGAGCGTGCGTGTGGCGTTGCGCATCACCGTCAAGGACGTCGCCGGGAACACGACGGTGGTGCAGCGCATAGTCAGGGCGCGGTCTGGATAATCCCCGGAGTGCAGGGGGCACGACGCAGTAAGCAGCAGATCTCGAAGAGGAACGCGCAGCTGGTAGGGCTGCTCGGATTCCTCGCAGCGGCGGCGCTGCCGCTGCTGTTGTGGCACGAGCCGATCCGGCTGATCGCGTCGGAGTTCCGCCTCGATCCCACCTACCTGCTCACCGGATGGAGCGGCTATGCGCTGATCGTGGCCGGCCTGCTGTTCTTCGTGCCGGTGGTGCTCTCGATCGGGCGCAACCCCTCGGGCCGCTTCTACCCGCGGGCGCGCAACGCCTACGCGGCCTGGGGCATCTCGCTGTACCTGCTGGGTGCGGCGCTCGCCGTACAGGTCGCCCAGATCACGACCGGACCGCTCGGCTCCTGAGGCCCATCTAGAGTCCCCGGGGATGTCCCGCTTCCGGGATCCCCAGGACGCCGCCTTCCAGGCGCTCAACTCCTCCATCGGGTTCGACTACCGCCTCGCGCCCTACGACATCGAGGGGTCGATCGCCCATGCGCGGATGCTCGCGGCGAGCGCGATCATCAGCGCCGAGGACCTCGACGTGCTCGAGTCGGGCCTCGCGGCCGTGCGGGCCGAGATCGACTCCGACACATTCGCCGTCGCCCCCGGCGACGAGGACATCCACATGGCCATCGAGCGCCGGCTGATCGAGATCGTCGGGCCGGTGGGGGGCAAGCTCCACACCGCCCGCTCCCGCAACGACCAGGTGGCCACCGACGTGGCCATGTTCGTGCGCGCACACACGCTGCGCGCGCGCGACCAGGTGCTCGAGCTCATGCGCACCCTGGTGGACGTGGCGGAGGCGCACCTCGACTGGTCGATGCCGGGCTACACGCACCTCCAGCGGGCCCAGCCGGTGTACCTCTCACACCACCTGCTCGCGCACTTCTGGCGCTTCCGCCGCGATCTCCAGCGGTTCAACTTCTGCATGACCGCCACCGACGACCTGCCGCTCGGGGCGGGTGCCCTGGCGGGCGTGAACTTCGACACCGCGCGGATGTCGGTGGCGCAGGATCTCGGCTTCGCCGGCATTGCCGAGAACTCGATGGACGCCGTCTCGAACCGCGACTTCGTGCTCGATTTCCTGTCGGCCGCCAGCACGTGCGCCACCCACCTCTCCCAGCTCGGCGCCGAGGTGGTGCTGTGGTCGAGCGAGGAGTTCGGCTTCTGTGAGCCCTCAGACGCGTTCGCCTCGGGCTCAAGCCTGATGCCTCAGAAGAAGAACCCGGACGCGGCGGAGCTCCTGCGGGCGAAGGCGCCGCGCGTGGTGGCCCATCTCACAGCGCTCCACGGCGTCCTCCACGGGCTGCCGCTCACCTACAACAAGGATCTCCAGGAGGACAAGGAGCACCTTTTCGACGCCGTCGACACGCTCGACCTCTCGCTCGAGGCGGCTACCGGGATGCTGCGCGGGCTCACATTCGACCGCGAGCGCCTCGCCGCCGCCGCCGGGGACCAGTTCCTGGCGGCCACCGACGTCGCCGACCTGCTGGTGCGCCGCGGGATGCCCTTCCGCGAGTCCCACGGCGTGGTGGCCGGGCTCGTCCGCACCGCCATCGAGCGCGGCATGACCCTCTCCGAGCTCACCCGCCAGGATCTGGCTGAGCTCGCACCCCAGCTCGACGACGAGTACTACGAGGTGCTGGCCAGCTCCAGCTGGCTCGAGTCGAAGGTCTCCGAGGGCGGCACCTCGCTTCCGCGCGTGCGCGAGCAGATGGCGCAGGCGCGCCACCTGATCGCCGAGGCCGCGGACTGAAGCGCGCCTTCTACGACCGCTCCGTGCACGACGTCGCCAGCGATCTGCTGGGCTGCGTGCTGCGCCACGGCGAGGCCTCCGGGCGGATCGTCGAGACCGAGAGCTATCACCAGGAGGAGCCCGCCTGTCACGCGCACATCGGGCTCACGCCCCGCACGCACACGCTCTTCGAGCGGCCCGGCACCGTCTACGTCTACCGCTCCTACGGCGTGCACGCGCTGCTGAACGCGGTCGTGGAGGACGAGGGGGTGGGGGCGGCCGTGCTGATCCGTGCGATCGAGCCGCTCGAGGGCATAGAGGTCATGCGCGCGCGCCGGGGGCCGGTGCCCGACCGCGAGCTCTGCTCCGGCCCCGGCAAGCTCACCGAGGCGCTCGGCATATGGCTCGACCTGAACGCCACCAGCCTGCTCGGCCGGGGGCCGATCCAGATCGGGCCTCGCCCGGGCGACTATGAGCCCGCCGTCGTGATCGGCCGGCGAATCGGGATCACGAAGGCGGTCGA
>JACCYP010000196.1 GCA_013696425.1 Thermoleophilaceae bacterium | reverse complement strand
AAGCCTCCCTGTTCGCTTCCTGTTGGGGAATACGTAGCGCCACCCATTCGCGCCGGGGTCAGGGCTCCACCAGCCCCCGCCGAATCGCATAGCGGGTCAGGTCGACGCGATCGCGCATCCCGAGCTTCTCCAGGATGGCGGCGCGGTGGCGCTCGACCGTCTTCGGGCTGATGACGAGCACCTCGGCGATCTCGCGCGTGGAGTTGCCCTCTGCAACGAGCTTGAGCACCTCGCCCTCCCGGGAACTGAGTGGATCCTCGGGCGCGTCCTCACCGCGCGCCGCCTGCTCCAGGTGCTCGCGCATCAGCGCGCGTACGGCGTCCGGATACAGAAAGGGCTCCCCGCGCATCGTCGCCCGGCAGGCCTCGACCAGATCGCGGTCGGCGACCGACTTGAGGACGTAGCCGGACGCGCCGGCGCGCAGCGCCTGGAAGAGGTACTGCTCGTTGTTGTGCATGGAGAGGATCAGCAGCCGCAGCGCCGGGAGCCGGCGCGCCAACTCGGTCGCCGCCTGCAGACCGGTCATGCGCGGCATCGTCACGTCCAGGATCGCCAGGTCGGCTTCCACCTCGCCGGCGAGCTTCACCGCCTCGGCGCCATCGCCGGCCTCCCCAACGACCTCCAGATCGGGCTCGGCGTCGAGCACAAGCCTCAGGCCGCGGCGCACGACGAGATGGTCATCGGCGAGCAAGATCCTCGTCTTCAGCGGTGTCGTCATCGATCCGGAATCCAGAGCTCGACGGTGGTGCCGCCGTCGAGGCCGGTGTGGAACTCGATTGTCGCGCCGATCAGCAGGGCGCGCTCGCGCATGCCACGCACTCCCCCGCCGGGACGCACCCCGTCAAAGCCCAGGCCGTCGTCGGCAACACGCAGGCGAACCCCGCCTGGCTCGCGTGTCAGGGCGAGCTCCACCTGCTGCGCCCTGGAGTGGCGCATGACGTTGGTGAGGCTCTCCTGGGCAACCCGGTAGACCACGAGCTCGGACTCGGGGCCGAGTCCTGCCACCGAGGAGTGCAGCGCGGTCTTCATCGAGACGCCCGACTGGTGGCTCACGCGATCCGCGAGGACCCTTAGTGCACTGAGCAGGCCGAGGTCATCGAGCGCCTCCGGGCGCAGCCGGTTGGCGATGTTGCGCACATCGTCGAGACTCGCGCGCGTGGTCTCCTGGGCTTCCGCGAGGGGACTGGCCAGTTCGGCCGGCGCCTTCTTTGCGGCCCGGTCGATGTTCAGCAGAACCGCCGTCAGGCTCTGACCGACCTCGTCGTGCAGCTCCTGGGCGACGCGCTGGCGCTCATCCTCCTGTGCGGCGAGCACACGCCTGGTGCTCTCCCGCCGTTCGATCTCAAGCCGGTCGGCCATCCGATTAAAAGCGTCGGCGAGCTCTGCCACCTCGGCGCCTGCGCGAGGAATCGAGGCCCGGGCCCCTGGGAGCAGGGGATCGAAGGCGGTCATCTGGCCGGTCAGTTCGTGCAGCGGGCTAAACGCACGCCGCAGCAGCGTGGCGTTGACCCCGATCAGCATCCCCACCCCGAACACGAGGACGATCAGCTCGCCGAGCACGACCGGCGAGCTGACGGTTGCCGGAGTGAGGATGAGCACCAAACCGGCCGCGAGCAGGACCCCGGCGTTCACCGCGACGACCCTCTGGTACAGAGAAGAACGAGCGGCCAAGCGACCAACGCCGCCGGACCTAGCCGGCGCGCGCCTCCAGTGGGACCGGTTCGTCTGTAGCGGGAACACTCTGCTCGGGGACGATCATCACGGGCTTCGACGCCCGTCTGGCCAGGCGGTGACTGACCGAATCGGACAAGACTGCCCGGAGGCTACTCACGGCTCCCCCGCCGACGACGATCAGTACGTGTACCGGAGTGGACTGGGATATGCCGCGGATCAAGGTGCTCATCTGCGGACGAGGATGGGCTAGTGGCGCGGCCAAGACCATGGGTGGAACTACCCATTGAGCGGCTCCGGAGCGCTTCAGAAGGGGCGCCTTGGACCGGCCGATCCGGATAGGCAGACGACTCGATCCGACTCTGGGGGACGGCGAACTGCGGAGTCAGGGGCACTGAAGGCGCCACGGAGCCAGGGGAGGTTGCAAGCGTTGGGAGGCGCGGATCAGGAGTTCATACTTTTGTCACCCCGCGTGCGGCGCCCTGTGGGATAGTCGCTGTTCCATCCCGCGCCGAGGAGGAGCCATGGCCGTAGCAGTGTCCGCAGGACCGCAGGTGGACGTCGGCCCGCTGGCGGACCGTGCGGCCGCAGTCGACCAAGAAGCGACGTTCCCCCGCGCGTCGGTCGATGAGCTGATCGCGGCCGGGGCGCTCGGCTGGTCGGTGCCCGAGCGGTTCGGCGGGGCCGGAGCCGGTCCGGTGGAGTACGTCACGGCGATCGAGCGGGTGGCCGGGGCCTGCGCGTCCACGGGCATGGTCCTCGTGATGCACGCCGTCGCGGCCCAGACGCTGGCCGCGGGGGTGGGCGACCGCGAGGACGGCCCGCTCGTTGACGCGCTCGCCGCCGCGGCGCGCGGCGAGCACCT
>JACCYP010000120.1 GCA_013696425.1 Thermoleophilaceae bacterium | reverse complement strand
ACGCCGCAGCGCTCCGCGCGCTCGACCCGGACCGCACGCTGGAGCGCGGCTACGCGCTGGCGCTCGGATCGGACGGCGAGCCGCTCACGAGCACCGCCGCCGTCCGCGAGTCCGGGCGCTTCGGCCTCAAGCTCGCCGATGGAACAGTTCCCGCAAAGACCGAGGAGGACGCATGAACGAGGCCGCTGCGCCGCAGACCTACGAGGCGGCCGTCGAGCGCCTCGAGCAGATCATCGCCCGCCTGGACTCAAACCAGGCCGGCCTGCGCGAGACCCTCGACCTGTGTAGCGAGGGCCGCGGCCTGATCGAGTACGCCGCAGGGGAGCTCGACGCGGTGGGCAAGGGCCTCGAGGAGCTGAAGCTCGACGAGTTGATCCAGCGCCTCGAGGGCGCGGCGGGCGATCCGCCGCCGGCCGCCTAGGGCGTCGGCGGGGCGGCCGTGCCGCCGTCCCCGGGAACAGGCGCGGGTGCGGCCTGGGGGGCCGGCACGGTTTCGGGCGGGACCGGCTTGGACGGGACCTCCTCGGTCACGGCCGGCGCCTCCTCCGTGACCGTCGGGGCCTCCTCGGTCACCGTCTCGGGCGTCGTCGTGGTCGCGTCCTTCGACTCGTCCTTATTCGAGCTCTTCTCGCCGCCCTGGAAGATCGTGGTCTTCCCGTCGCCGGTGAGCGACTGCCCCGTGATCAGCTCCGGGGCCGTGAGCAGCACGGCCGCGATCGCGAAGCCGAGCAGGCCGGTGATGATCGCGAGGCGCAGATGCAGCTTGCCGCGCTTCGAGCGCCCGTACACCGACACACCCGGCTCGGAGTCGTAGGCGCCGCCCTGGTCGTAGGCGGGCGGCAGCTCGTCTTCCTCGTCGTCGTAGGGGGCGGCGGCTCCGGCGGCTGCAGGCACGTCTACGCGCTCCCTGCGGCGGAGGGTCGCGGCGGTGACCTTGTCGGCGGCGGGCTTCGCGAGTGCCTCCCTGATCAGGGTCACGAGTACGGGGGTCACTGCGGCGCTGATCGCGGTGCCGCCCTGCCAGAACTGGGAGACGATCAGGGCGGCGGCAGCGGAGGACATCGCCGCTATCGCGAGGTCGAGTCCCGAGAGGCCCCCGCCCGAGTCCTTGTCGGTGTCTTTGGACACGAGCAGGGGATAGGTAGCAAAACCACCGTTCCGTCGGGTGCTCCCCCTAACTTCGCGGCATGCCCCTGTGCTTCATAGAACCCCAAGAGGCGATCCGCGTGGTCGCCGAGACGGTCGGCCGTGAGGCCCGCCGGCAGTTGCTGGGTCAGGTCGTGCACGCCTGGGTGGACGAGATTCCCGACGATGAGCTCGCCGGGCACTACTCCAAGGCGGTCGAAGAGCTGGACGACGACGATCTCTCGATGCTGGCCGCGTGGCACGCGTCGCTCGAGGTCGGACAGCCCGTCGCGAACAAGGAGTTCCTCCTCGGGGCCTTTCATGGCCTCGGCGACCATCGCCGCGAGGCGCTCAAGATCGCGGCCGGTTTCCGCGGCGACGAGGCCTTCGAGGCCGGCGTCTCCGAGGAGCAGGCGCTCGAGACCGTCCTGCCGTGGCTCTCGCGGGAGCGCACGGTGGAGCTCGCGGCCGAGGCCGTGGAGCTTTACTGCTGGGACCGAATGGGAAGCGACAACTGACGGCTGCAAACCTGCGCCTGCCTGCGTCATCGGGCCCTCGGCTTGGTGACCCAAGCCTTCGGTCCTCTTCCTTGGCATGCTTGGTTTTCGCTCGTCAGTTGCGCTTCCCGGGCTCTTCCTAGCCCTCCTTTTCGCCGGGTGCGAGGCCGAGCTGGGTCAGGGTGGGGCCATCGACCGGCCCGCCGCCGCGGGCCGCGAGGCCGACCGTGTCGATCGGGTCGTCGATGGCGACACCATCGCCCTGCGCGAGGCGGGCAAGGTTCGCTTTATCGGGGTCGACACGCCTGAGGTCTACGGCGGGGTGGAGTGTTTCGGGCGCAGAGCCTCGGCCTACATGAAGCGGCTGCTCCCCGAGGGCACGCGCGTCGAGTACCGCCCGGGCGTCGAGCAGCGCGATCGCTACGGGCGCCTGCTCGCCTACGTGTACGGCCCGAACGGGCGGATGGTGAACGCCGAGCTCGTGCGCGAGGGCTACGCCACGCAACTCACGATCCCCCCGAACGTCGAGTTCGCGGAGCTCTTCCGCCGCCTCGCGCGCGAGGCCCGAGAGAAGGGCCGCGGCCTTTGGTCGGCGTGCGCCTGACGTCGCGTTTTCGCGGAAAGTGCGGGATCGTTCCCGCGATCCCCATTGACTGCTCCCGGCACCCGTGGCAGGTTGACTCTCGAGACGCGGACGTAAGGCAAAGAGCGAGGCCAGGGAACGTGAGGCCCGCCGCTTAGCCCCCAAAGCTTTCGGGCGGAGGGTAGGAAAGCTTCCCAAGCCTTTCGCTCCGCGTCTCGTTTTCGTTCCGGGTCGTTCACGGGTCGTTCACGGCAAGCCCCAGCTCCGCCGTTAGCCTTCTGCCCGCATGGCGAAGCAGATCTGGTTCCTGCGCCACGGAGAGGCCGAGCCCCACGACTCGCGTGCGGACGACGCCGACAGGCCCCTCACCGCCACCGGCGAGCGTCAGTCGGAGATGGTCGGGCGCGCGCTCGCGCGCCTGGGCTGCGAGTTCGAGGCGATCTTCGCGAGCCCGAAGGTGCGCGCTCTCGATACGGCAAAGCGTGCCGCCCAGTTGCTGGGGGTAGAGGCCGTCGTCCACAAGCCACTGGGGAGCGGCTTCGACCGCAAGGAGGCGCTCGCCCTGGCGGAGTCCTACGAGCGTGTGATGGTGGTGGGCCACGAGCCGGACTTCTCCCAGGTGATCGGCGACCTCACGGGCGGTCGCGTGGACATGAAGAAGGGCGGCGTGGCCGCGGTTCGCCTCGACGGCTCCAAGGGTGAGCTGATCGTGCTGCTGCGCCCGAAGGACCTCGAGACGCTGGCCGTCTGAGTCCGGCTAGGGCAGCGCTGCGTCCATCTCGGCGATCGCCTGCTCGGTGGTGTCGAAGCGCACCGCGCTCATGCCGAGCTCGCGGGCGGCATCGATGTTCGGCTCGAGGTCGTCCACGAACAGGCAGTCGGCGAACTCGAGGCCGCCCATGCGCTCCAGCGTGAGTGCATAGATCGCCGGGTCGGGCTTGCGCATGCCGACGAACGCGGAGTCGACCACCACCTCGAAGATCTCGTCGAGGCCCGGCACCTTCGGGCGCCACAGCGGCTCCCACTCGCGCACGTTGTTGGTGAGCATCCCGACGCGCAGGCCGCGCTCCTCCTTCAGCTCGCGCAGGTAGGCGAGCATCGCGTCGTTGGTGTGCAGGTGGTCGAACCAGCTCTCGGCGAACGGTGCGAGTTCCCGGCCGACCTCCTGCTCCAGCGCGGCGCGGAAGTCGGCCTCGGTGAGCGTGCCCTTCTCGAGCTCGAACAGCGGGTGCTCGCCGGTGCGCTCGGCGATGGCCTGCATGGCGATGCCGAGGGAGCCGAACTCGATGCCGGCCGTCTCCTGGTAGCCGCGGAAGGCGTCGGAGAGCGGCGAGGTGAGCACCCCGCCGAAGTCGGAGATGACCGCCCTGATCGGGCTCAAGCGGCTTCGACCGGGCTCTCGCGCACCATCAGGTCGTAGGTGCCGGCCCCCTCGCGACCCTCCATGCGCCAGTCGAACACCGACGCGTGCACGGTGATGCCCGAGAGCTCCAGCGACGTGCCCGAGGTCACCCGCCCGAAGGCACGGCGCGGGAAGTCCTCCTCCGGGAACCAGATCTCGAGGCCGACAGACCGCTGGCGCCCGTCGCCGTCATAGACCGTCGACACGCGTGCCTCCTCGGCGCGCAGCACCTCGTCGCCCGCCAACAGCACGGCCTCGACGGCCTCCTCGCCGTGCACCTGGGTGCCGCGAGCGCGGCGGGCCACGCAGAACAGCGCGCGCTCGCTCTCGAACACGGCCGTCATCGAGCGCACCGCCTCGAGCTCCTCCCAGCGCGGCGGGTCGACGGTCTCCGTGGCGACTCCCAGGCAGTCGAGCGGCGCGCCCGCCACCTCGCCGCGCACGCGGCAGACCCACGAGCGCGCGCCTCCGAGCTCGGCGGGGCCGGCCATCGGGCCGAAGCGCAGCGCGATGTCGGCGCCGCCGGTGTCGAGCAGCGCGGCGACGGAACCGTCCTCCTCGCGGTGGATCTTGCAGCCCTCGGCGAACGCGGTGGGGGTCGGACCCTCGTAGAGGATCGTGACGCCGCCCCGCAGCTCGCCGGAGAGCCTGCGGTCGGGGTCGAAGAACGCGAGGGAGAGGGCGGGCTCAGTCAAGGGATGCCGGCGGGAGATCTCCGCGGGGCGCCTCGTGGGCGGTGCCCTCGACGTCGTAGTCCTGGCGCCCCTCGGTGCGCCCGCGCCCCGCACGGCCCACGGCGCTCACGACAATCCTGCTGCCGAGGCGGGTGACCACGACCTTTCGCACGACCGCGCGGGTGGGTGGGATCAGCAGCAGGAGGCCGATGATGTCGGTGATGAACCCGGGCGTGAGCAGGAAGGCGCCTCCGAAGATCACAAGGACGCCGTCGATCACCTCGCGGTGGGGCAGCTTGCCGACGGCCATCGTCTCGTTGAAGCGCTTCCAGGCGGTCCGTCCCTGCGAGCGCAGGAGCAGCGCTCCGACGATCGAGTCGGCCACGAGCAGCGCGATCGTGAGCGGGGCGCCGAGCGCCTTCCCGACCACCTCGAGGATCACGTAGAGCTCCGCGATCGGGAGGACGATGAACACGAGGACGAGCAGGACTACTGGCACCAAATGAGCGTAGCTACTCTCTCTGCATGCCCTCTGTGGATGAAGTGCGCGAAGCGCTCACCAACGTGATCGATCCCGAGCTCGGTCTCGACTTCGTCGAGCTCGGCCTCGTGTACGACATCGCCGTGGACGACGGCGACGTGGACGTGACCTTCACGCTCACCTCGCCCGGTTGCCCGATCGGCCCGCAGGTCTCCGAGCAGATGATCGAGTTCGTGTCCGAGCTCGAGGGCGTGGACGAGGTCACCCCCACGATGGTCTTCACGCCGCCGTGGACACCTGATCTCATGTCCGAAGAGGCCAAGTTCGCACTTGGCTACTAGCGCGCCCGAAAACTAAGGGACCAGCCGGGGCCGCCGATAACCAAGGTGGACCCGCATGCCCCAGCACCCCGCCATCCCCGTGACCGAAGACGAGCGCCGCCTCGCGGGGCTCGCCGCCGCGGTCTTCTGGATGCTGGGGGGGTTCACGGTCCTCGTCGGGCTACTGATCCCGGGTGCCGTCGAGGAGAACGAGACCGCGTTCATCATCCTCGGCAGTGCGGCCGTCGCCTGGGGTGGGATCTGCTTCGCGCTGCCGTGGGAGCGCGTGTACACGTGGGTGTTCCATGTACCCGCGGTGGCTGCGCTGGCGATCGTCGCCGGGGGTATGGCGCTCTCCGGCGGCGCCGAATCGCCGTTCGCGATGTACCTCTTCTTCACCACCGCCTACTGCGCCTACTTCTACGCGCCGCGCATCGCGATCCCGTACTTCGCCGGGTGTGCCGCAGTGGCGATGCTGCCGATGGTCTACGACCCGAGTGGCCCGTACCTATGGGAAGGCGGGATCGTGGCGATCGGTTGCTTCGTGATGGGCGGCACCTTCCTCTTCGTCAAGGGCCAGCTCGTCGGCGCACGCGAGCAGGCCCGCGACCTGTCGCTGCTCGACTCCCTGACCGGGCTGGCAAACCGCCGTGCGCTCATGTCAGAGCTCGAGCACCGCGTGGGCGGCCGGCGTCAGGGCGACCGCCTCGGGCTGCTGATGCTCGACCTCGACTCCTTCAAGGACGCGAACACCATGTACGGGCACCCCGGTGGGGATCGGGTGCTGCGTGAGACGGCGCAGGCGCTACGCCGCGCCGTGCGCGGAGAGGACATGGTCTCGCGCCTGGGCGGCGACGAGTTCGCGGTCGTGGCGCGCGAGGCCGACGCTCGTGCCATGTCCGTCCTCTCCGAGCGCGTACTGGGCGAGATCCGCCTCGCCGGCGCCACACTCGAACTGCCGGGCTTTCACCTCACCGCCAGCGTCGGCTGGGCCACCTGCCC
>JACCYP010000111.1 GCA_013696425.1 Thermoleophilaceae bacterium | reverse complement strand
GGTCGAATGCGTAGCAGCCGCGAAGGCCCGTGACGTCGATGTGGTTCGAACCGGCGTAGCCGTAGAAGTAGGTGTCCGACCAGCCGCGCGAGGTGCCGAGCTTCACGCTGTTCAGGCGCGGGTTCTGCTTGCACGCCCCGTAGCCGAGCCTCACCGCGTAGGCGCGCACCTTCTCGTAGTCGCGCAGGCAGTAGTTCTGCTTCGGCCCGAGCTCGGCCCTGCGCACCCGTGCGCCGCTTCGGTCGAGCTCCCACAGCTCGAAGTAGGCGGCGTTCTCGTACTTCCAGTAGCCGTACTGGCCCGGGATGAAGGTGAACCGCAGCCGCCCGCTCGATTCGAAGCGCCGCCGGGTACTGCCGGTGGTGTCGATGACCTGGGTCACCTCGCCCATCACGCGGCTGCCCGTGCGCCGGCCGCGCACCTCCATCGGCCCGTCGCCCACGTTCACGAGCCGGTTGGTGGCCTGAAGGAGCTGGCGGCGACCACTGCCGCTGCGGCGCAGATGTAGATCCGAAGGCGCGGGCATCGTCAGGTCGGGGCACTTCAGCCGCTGGGCGGCGTCGTCGCACGGATTCACCGGCACCGGCACCGGAGCGGGCGTGGGGGCAGGCGGCGCTGGGGCCTGGGCCAGAGCCGCCGGCGCGGCCGCCAGGGCTGCGAGCACGACGGCACGGCGCATGTTCAGGAGCCCTCGAGCCTGGCCTGCATCGCCTGCGCGAGCGCAATCAGTCCCGAGGCCGGGCGCACCATCACGGTGAGCTCGGTCACGAGGCCGTCCTCGTTCGTGCGCAGGTAGTCCCAGCCCTGAAGTTCTTTGTCCGCCACACGAGCCTCGAACACGAGACCGTGCGAATCGTTGCCCTCCAGCTCGTCGGTGTAGCGGAAGTCCTCGAATACCTCGAGTACGTGGCCGAGGAGCTTCATGGTCGCCTCGCGACCCTCGTAGGGCCTGTACACCGCCGGCGAGCGGAACACGACGTTCTCCGCGAGCGCGGCCTCCATCTGCTCGGGCGAGCGGGCTTCCACGGCCTGCCTGAACGCCTGGGACACGGGCACTAGGTTACGAGGCATGGAGATCGCGAAGCTGCACCAGCTCGAGTCCTTCACGACGAAGGACGGCTCGGCCATCCGCGAGCTGGCCGGGCCTGCCTGGACCGCCGCGCGCAAACAGAGCCTCGCGGAGGCGGTCGTGCCGCCCGGAGGCGAGACCGACGAGCACTACCACCCGCGTAGCGAGGAGATCTACTACTTCACCGCGGGCGCGGGCCGCCTGCGCCTCGGGGAGGAGGAGCAGGAGGTGCGCGCCGGCGACTGTGTAGTGATCCCGCCGGGCGCGCCGCACAAGCTGTGGAACCCGGGCGCGGAGCCGCTCGCCCTGCTCTGCTGCTGCGCGCCCGCCTACAGCCACGAGGACACGGTGATGACCGGGCGGTGATGATCAGCGGCAGGTGCGCACGCGGCGCGTGACCGTGGCCTTGCGACCGTCCTTCAGCACCACGCGCGCCCGCAGCCGGACACGCTTCCCGGGGCGGCCCAGCCTCCGCTTCGCTATCCGCCGCGTGAACGGCGCCCTGCGGTCGCCCGCCAGCCGCCGCTTGCCGCGGTAGAAGCCGGTTCGCAGCACCCTCTTGCGGTCCTTGCCGGTGAGCGTGATGCGCATCTTCCGACCGCAGCGGACACGCAGCTTCAGGCGCGGCTTGGCCGTGGGCGAGGGCTGCCCCCCGAGTGTCGGCGGCGTCTTGTCGCGCAGCAGCAGCATGCCGCCGAGCACGCCGAGGTAGACCTCGCCGTTCGGCCCGATCGTGATCGGCGCGTAGTTGTTGTTGTGGCCGAGGCCCTCGCCGCCGAGGCGCTTGTAGATCGTCTTCCCGGTGCGGAAGTCGAGCGCCGTGAGGTACCACGCGTCGGCGCCGTCCGAGCGCGCGTCCTTGGTGTAGGTGTAGACGATGCCGCCCTGGATCGAGGCCTTCGGGACCACGGTGGGGGATGTTTCCTCAGAGCGCCAGACGCGTGAGCACTTGCCCGCGGCGCTCACGTCCACCCGCTCGAGGCCGCCGATGGTGGTCTTGCCCTGCTGGGTCGCCGTGGGGCCGGTGTAGCCGTAGTTGTTCTCGACCACCAGTGAGTTCGCGACCGCGATCAGGGACTGGTCGGTGTTGCTCGCACCCTTCTCGAACACGGGCTGGGAGCACACCCGGCTCCCGTCGGACTTCTTGTAGACGACCACGTTCATCGGGTCGGCGTTGTCGGTGATGGCGACGTTTCCTTCCGCGGTGACCGTGGGTGTGGTGCCCGAACCCGCCTGCGTCTGCCCCGGCTTCTTGATCCCGATGTTCGGGTAGCCCTGGCGCCAGCTGATCTGCGGTGCACCGTCCGCGCCCGCCTCGAAGCGGTACATCGCGGCGTCGGTGACGATGAACACGCCGCGGGTCTCGTCGACCGCGAAGGAGTTGCCGATCGGCTCGCCCGTTGCCCGCGCCCTGATCGCGCCGGTGGCCGGATCGACCGTGCCGACCACGCCCTTGCTCGAGGCGAACCAATAGCGCCCTGACCAGTCGGGCAGCGCCGAGATGATCGAGTCGCCGCTCGGCACCACCCCGGTGAGGTCGTAGTCGCGCTCGATCTTGAAGCCGGCGCCGTCGGTGTGGCTGATCACGTTCAGGTGGCGCGTGGTGGTCGAGGTCACCACCCGGTCCTTCTCGTCGAGGAAGAAGTAGCCGCCGCCGGAGAAGTTGCTGAACACGTCGACGCCAACGCCGCTCGCGGCGTCGCGCGGCGGCATGTCGAGGGTCGCGATCTCGGCGAGCGTCTGCGGATCGAGCATCTTCAGGACGGGCCGCGCGAGCCCGACGCACATCGCGATCACACGCCCGCGCGAGTCGAAGGTGATCGAGGCACAGTCGGCGGCATAGAAGGTGTTCACGCGCTGCATGTCGTTGCCGAGCGGGCCGAGCTGCTGGTGGGCGTCGGACTGGTAGCCGTCGACGTGCAGGTTGCTCTTTCCGTTGGGGGCCATGAACGGATGGCGCGGGGGGTCCGGCGAGGACACCGGGTTGGGCACCGCCTGGGTACCGGAGAACACGGGCAGATCGGCGGCGTCCGGACCCTCGGGAATCGGGACCGCGCCCGCCGCGCCCGGGAGCACGAGCGCGAACGTGAGCAGGAGCCACAGATGGCGCATTCGTCCTGAATACCGGATCGCCACCGTTACCGCGCCGTTGCCGCGGCTACACCGGGGATTCACGCGGCGGCCCGATTGTGTCCCCCATGGTCTCGCTGCCCATCGCACACCCGGCTCCCCGCCGGCGGCTCGCCTCCCTCCTCGACGCACTCGTCGAGGGTCAGGCGTGGCCCGCAGTTCGCGCATGCGCCGACGCCTCGGTGCTCGGCCTCGCCTGCGTGCTCGCCGGCGCCGGACCCCTACTCGCCCTCAGCTTCGCGCTCGTCGCTCTGGCCGCTCTGGCCGCTCAGGGCGCTCAGGGCGCCTACGAGCGCAGCGCCGAGCCGGCCTTCCGCCGCCTGCTCTCGGAGCCCGAGCACGGGCTCGTGCCCGTCGGCTTCGTCGACGACGACCCGCTCCTGGGCTCGGGCGCAATCGCTCCCGTGCTCGGCGGTCCCGCGGACATCGAGCGAATCGCGATGCGCACCGGCGCGACGCAGGTGATCGTCGCCTTCGCCCCGATGCCCGACTCAGAGCTCTACGTGGCGGTCCGCAAGGCACAGGCCCTCGGCCTCACGGTGTCCGTGGTGCCGCGCCTGTACGAGTCGACGACCATGCGCACCGGGCAGCGCCGCATTGCCGGCATGCCGCTGTTCGAGATGTACGCTCCCAAGGTGGATGGCGCGGGCTTCGCGGCGAAGCACGCGGCCGACCGGATCGTGGCCGGCGCCGCGCTGCTCGTGCTCTCGCCGCTGCTCATCGTCCTCGCGCTCGCCGTGCGGCTCACGTCGCGCGGCCCGGTGCTCTTCTGCCAGACGCGCGTCGGCCTCGGCGGCCGCGAGTTCGGGATGCTCAAGTTCCGCTCCATGCGCCCCAGGTGCACGGAGGACGCCCTCGCGGAGATCGCCAGCGGCTGCGCCCCGGGAGGCGTCGAAGGTACTGACCGCCGGACGCTGGTCGGCCGCTTCCTGCGCCGCAGCTCGCTCGACGAGCTGCCGCAGCTATGGAACGTCGTTCGCGGCGAGATGAGCCTGGTGGGACCCCGCCCGGAGCGCCCCGACTGGGTCGCGCGCTTCACCGACGATGTCCGCCGCTACGACGACCGCCACCGCGTGCACGCCGGGCTCACCGGATGGGCGCAGGTGAACGGGCTGCGCGGCCAGACCTCGATCTCCGACCGCGTGGAGCACGACAACTTCTACATCGAGAACTGGAGCCCCTGGCTCGATGTGAAGGTGCTCGCGGGCACCGCCTCCGCCGCACTGCGCGGCGAGTAGTTCAGCTCGGCGCGTCGTAGCGGTAGCCGAACCCGCGCACCGTCTGGATCGGCTCGCCGAGGCCCGCGTCGGCAAGCTTGCCCCGCAGCCGGCCCACGTGCACCTTCACCTGGGCGCCGGTGCTGCCCATGCTGTCGCCCCAGACGAGCTCGAGCAGCTGGTCGCGGGAGAGCACCTGCCCGGGGTTACGGGCGAACGTCGATACGAGGCGATACTCGACCGGGGTGAGCGCCAGCGGCTCGCCATCCGCGGTCACGGTCCGTTGGGCGGGGTCGACCGTCACGCGCTCGTCGCCGAAGGGCTCGAGGCCCTCGCCGCCGTCCTCGGCCGCGGCGCGCTTCGCGAGCCGCTCGCAGCGGGCGAGCAACTCCTGCTGGCCGAAGGGCTTCGTCACGTAGTCGTCGGCTCCGCCCTGTAGGCCGCGGACCTTCTCCATCTCCTCGTCGCGCGCGGTCAGCATGAGCACCGGCACTTCGCTCACGTCGCGAATCCGCTCGAGTGCCTGCCAGCCGTCCATCTCCGGCATGTTCACGTCGAGCACGATCACGTCGGGACGGCGCGCGAAAAGGCTGCGCAGGCCCTCGCGGCCGTCGCCGGCTTCGCTGACGGTCCAACCGCTCCGCTCCAGGAGTTTCACGACGATGTTCCGGAGAACGGGGTCGTCGTCCACCACGAGTGCATGGGACACCGCCGGGAGCCTAACCCTCGGACCAGCGCTTAGAGTCGCACCGTGTTCAACGACATCGGGAACGCGTTCCAGGAGGGCATCGTCGATGCGGACAAGCTGCCCGAGCTGCTCCTGTTCTCCGCCTTCCTGATCACCTTCGGCTTCATCCGGACGAGCACGCACATGATTCGCGCCGGCGTGTCGTGGTGGCCCGGCAACGTGGAGACCAAGGGCGGCCTCCACATCCACCACATGGTGTTCGGGATCATCGGGATGCTGATCATCGGCTACGCCGCGATCGCCTTCTACCCGGACCCGCCCGTGCGCGAGGTGATGGCGGTGCTGTTCGGCATCTGCATGGCGCTCACGCTCGATGAGTTCGCACTGTGGCTGAACCTGAAGGACGTCTACTGGTCCAAGCAGGGCCGGCAGTCGATCGACGCCGTGATCATCGCGGCGGCCGTGGGCGCGCTGCTGCTGCTCGGGGTGCGGGTGTTCGCCGATGTCGCCGACGAGCTGGAGAAGGGCACGAAGGCGGTGGTCGCGACCATCGGGGTACTCGGCGTGATGGTCGCCTTCGCCAACGTGCTGAAGGGCAAGTTCGGGATGGCGATGGCCGGCCTGCTGATCCCCTTCGTCGGTCTCATCGGCGTGCTGCGGCTCGGGAAGCCGCACTCGGTCTGGGCGCGCACCTACGGGCCGAAGCGCCGCGCCCGCGCCGGGGCTCGCTTTTCGTCGGCCTGAGGCCGCCGCTTTCTCAGGACGTCCAGCCGGTCCAGGCACCGCCATCCCACCAGCGCAGGTTCGACTCGCGCCAGGGGTCGGGGTACCAGGCCGCCGGGGGCAGGCCCGGCATCACGGGGCGCGGCGGCGGCGGGGCGGGCGGGGCCTTCGCGGACGGGCCGGTCACGGCCTCCACTCCCCTGGGCGGCTCGGGGTACCAGCCGGCCGGCATCACCGGCGGCGGCGGGGGAAGCTTCTCCGAGCCGCGCGGAATGGGGGGTGCGAGGGTGCCCGCGGGGATGTCGCCCGCAGCCTCCCGGAGTTTCGCGAGCTGCTGGTCCTCGGGCGTCTCCGGGCCTCGGCCCGGATGGCCCGCCTGGTCGCGGTAGCGGCGGAAGGCGAGCTCTGACGCCGCGATCTGAAGCGTCTTCATCCGCCTCATCGCCTTGCGCCCTCCCTGCTTCTTGGCGGCCCGCCGCGCGCGCATCCGCTCGCGGCCGGAGGAGAGCGCGAACAGCTCCTCGCGGGTCAGCAGCCCCGACGCCATCTCGGGCTGGAGATAGTGCGCCACCACCTTGCCCTCCCGCTTCTGCGCCGTGCCGACCGCGGCCAGCACCGCCACCGCCACCACGAACACCAGGCTGAACACGAAGAAGAAGCCCGCCCCCTCCTCGACGGTGGCGGAGGTGTTCCAGGCGGAGTGCAGCAGGATCGCCAGCAGGAGCCCGAGCGCGGGGGCGAGCCGCTTCACCGCGGCGCGGTCCGAGGCGAGCGCCAGCGCCAGGCCGATGCCCGTCATCGCCGTGAAGATCGGGTGCGTGAACGGCGACATCACGCCGCGCATGAAGAACGTGGCCACGAGCGGCACGCCGCCCTCGGTTGCGGACTGCGCGTAGTAGAGGATGTTCTCGGTGGTGGCGAAGCCGAGCCCGACCATCGCCGCATACACCACGCCGTCCACGACGCTGTTGAAGTGCGCGCGGAAGCGCCGGTAGAGGACGTAGAGCACGGCGCCCTTCGCCACCTCCTCGACGATCGGCGCCGACACCGAGTTGCCGTAGAGCTCGCCGATGTGCGCCCCGAACTCGTCGCCCACGATCGCCTGGCCGGCCGTGTTCAGCACGAGCGCCACGAACGTCGCACCAGCTGCTCCCCAGAGGAAGGTCCAGGCCAGCAGCCGGAAGGGCTCGGGCTCGAAGCGGTCCATCCGCAGTGCGACCGAGACGTAGAAGGGGGCCGGCAGCACCGCGAGCACGACCCCGCCGAGCACCACGAGCACGCGCCCCCGCGTGCGGATGTTCTGCTCGCTCACCGCGGGCTGGATGGCGACCGGTCCGGGCTGGTTCACAGCCCGAAGTGTGATGTTAGGTTGAGGACGCGTGACCGAAGGTGCTCGACGCGACCAACAAGGAGCTGCACTGATGGGACGTCTCTTCCTCGCACGCCACGGGGAGACCGAGTGGACACTGAACCGCCGCCACACGGGCACCACCGAAGTCCCGCTCACGCCGGCCGGGGAGGAGCAGGCGCGGACGATCGCGGCGAAGCTCGGGGATGCGGGGTTTGAGGTGGTGGCCTCGAGCCCGCGCGGGCGCGCCGTGCGCACCGCGGAGCTCGCCGGCCATCCCGACCCCGTGATCTGGGATGACGCGACCGAGTTCGACTACGGCGAGTACGAGGGGCTCACCTCCGCCGAGATCAAGGAGGCGCGCCCGGGCTGGCAGCTCTGGCGCGACGGCTGCCCCGGCGGGGAGACCCCCGGCGCGGTCGAGTGGCGTGCGGACCACGTGTTGAAGCGCCTGAAGGCGATCGAGGGCGACGTGCTGCTCTTCGGGCATGGGCACTTCTCACGCGCGCTCGGCGCGCGCTGGATCGGCCACCAGGTCGATCTGGCCGCCCGGCTCATGCTCGGGACCGCGGCCGTGTGCGTGCTCGGCCACGAGCACGGCCAGCCGGCCATCGAGCACTGGTCGCTCTAGAGGCCACGGGTTGAACCCGCTCGAGCAGCTCGTGAAGGCCAACGAGCAGGTGGCGCAGATCCTGGAGCTCGCGGGACCACTCACGTCAGGGCAGAGCCGCTTCAAGCGGTCCTGAGCTCGACGGGCGAGGGCCCGACAGGGGTGAGCGACCAATCGCCCTAGTTCATTCGTCCAGAAGCGCTATGCGGGGCTCAGTCATGCACCGATACTCAAGGCGTTGGACGGCGAACGGCACGGATGCCCGACGCCGGTCCACTGGCCTCCATGACCCGACCGCGCTTAGTGGACCGTCTCATGTGGGCCGGTAACGAGGCTGCCTCCCCAGAGGGTCTCGACCGGCCCGTGATCGCGCGCGCCTGTGCCTACCTGTTCGGCTTCGGTGCGGTGCTGGTGGCGCTCACGCTCGCGCTCCCCGCGAGTCCCGACCGTTTCACGCCCGGGGTCGCGATCGTCGCGGGCGCGGGCGCGGCCGTCGCGATCGCGCTCGTGTGGGGCTACGAGAAGGTGCCGGTCCTCGCCTTGCGGGCCCTGCCCACGCTCGGTACCGCATGCGTGACCGTGCTCGTCTGTTCCGGCGGCGCCGGTCCGGCGATGGCCTACGCAACCCTCTACTTCTGGATCGTCTTCGCGTCGTTCTACTTCTTCCCCTACAGGCAGGCCTTCTGTGACCTCGCGGTGGTCGCGCTCGCATTCAGCGCGGCGCTCACGTTGATGCCCGACGTGCCCGAGGACGAGGTCGCGTGGGTGATGGGTATCGGCACCGTCACGATCGCCGGCGTGCTGGTTGCCGCTCTGCGCCGGCGGATGGAGCGGCTCGTCGAGCGCCTGTCGGAGGCCGCCCGCACCGACGTGCTCACCGGCCTGCTCAACCGCCGCGGCTTCGAGGAGGCCTTCGAGCTCGAGATCGAGCGCGCCCGCCGCGGCGAGCGCTCGGTGGCGGTGCTCATCGGCGACCTCGACTTCTTCAAGACGATCAACGACGAGCTCGGCCACCAGCGCGGCGACGAGATGCTCCAGGCCGTGGCCCGCGTGATCCGTGACTGCATCCGCCGGATCGACCTGGCGGGCCGGATCGGCGGTGAGGAGTTCGCGATCGTGCTGCCGGACACCGATGCCCGCGCCGGCTACATGCTCGCCGAACGCGTGCGCCGGGCGGTGCGTGAAAGGTGTTCGGTGCTCGGCCGCGACCTCACGATCTCCTTCGGCGTGGCGGGCTTTCCCCACCACGGCTCCAGTACCGAGTCGCTCATGCGCACCGCCGACGAGGCGCTCTACCTCGCCAAGGCGCTCGGCAAGGACCGCGCCGTGATCTTCAACCCCGAGGTGGGCATGCCCACGCGCGCGGCGCGGGGGCGCAAGTTCGGCCGCGACGGCAGCGTGACCACGGTGCTCGCGCTGGCCGAGGCGCTCGACGTGCGCCACAACGGCACGCCCGAGCACTCGCGCACGGTCTCGCGCTACTGCGAGGCCATCGCGCGCGAGCTCGGCATGGGCGATGGCGCGGTCGAGCGCGTGCGGCTCGGCGGCCTGCTGCACGACATCGGCCAGATCGGCGTGCCCGAGGAGATCCACAACAAGCCGGGCCGCCTCACCGAGGCCGACTGGCCCGAAATCAAACGCCACCCCGTGGTGGGGGCCCAGATCCTCCAGAACACGGGGCTCGACGATGTCGCCGCCTGGGTGCGCGCCCACCACGAACGCCCCGACGGCACCGGGTACCCAGACGGGCTCACCGCCGGCCAGTACCCGCGTGAGGCCGGCATCCTCGCCGTGGCCGACGCGTTCGAGGCACTCACGCGCGATCGCTCGCACCGGCTCGCCATGAGCCACGCGGACGCCGAGCGGGTGCTCCTCGACGGAGCGGGCACCCAGTGGGATGCAGAGGTGGTTCACGCGCTGGTGCGCGTTCTCGAGCGCGGGGGGCTCTCGCTAACGTCAGCGCGGTGAAGGACGTGATCGGGCACAACGAGAGCCTGTCCTCGCCGTTCCACACGGAGCGCGTCAACCGGCTCAAGAGCCAGACCCACGGCGACATGAAGAAGCGCTCGATGCGCACGTACCGACGCGAGCTCGCGAAGCTCGATTGTTGATGGCTTCAACTACCATCGTGTAGATGGCGACGCACGCCGCGAAGCGGGACGCAGGTCAGGAAGCGTGGGCACTGCTTGGCGCGCTCACCCTCGGGCAGCGCAACCGGTTCATGGCGGCCGTGGCGGAGTTCGACCTCTCGCCCATGCAGGCGCACGCGCTCAAGATGCTCGACCCCGAGCATCCACTGCCGATGTCGGACCTCGCCGGCCAGCTGCGCTGCGACGCATCGAACGTCACCGGCATCGTCGACCGGCTCGAGAACCGCGGCCTGGTTGAGCGCCGGCCAGACCCGGCCGACCGCAGGGTGAAGGCGCTCGCGCTCACCACCGAGGGGCTCGCATTGCGCAAGCTGGTGGTCGACCGGCTCGCCGAGCCGCCCGAGGCGATCAAGCGCCTCAGCGCCGAGGACCAGCGCACGCTGCGCGACATCCTCACGCGCGCGCTCGACGCCTAGCGCGCTCGGTATAGGCTCGCGCCCCGCAATGGGCGCGGACCTCCATGAGCAGATCGTCGACTCGATCGAGGACCTTCAGGGAGCACACGAGGGCTGCAGACGTGTGCACGCGAAGGGCACACTGCTCGACGGCACCTTCACCGCTGCGCCCGGCGCGAGCGAGCTCACGCGCGCAACGCACATGTCCGGCGAGCCGGTGCGGGTCACCGCCCGTTTCTCCAACGGCAGCGGCAAGCCCGACGCCCACGACGGCGCGAAGGACGGGCGTGGCCTGGCCGTGAAGTTCTATGCGCCCGAGGGAGCGACCACCGACATCGTCTGCATCACCCTGCCGGTGTTCTTCGTGCGCACGCCGGAGGACTTCCTCGAGTTCACGCGGGCGCGGCGGCCGGTGGGCGACACCGGACAGCCGGACCCGGAGCTGATCGGGGCGTTCGTGGAGGCCCATCCTGAGTCGCTGCCTGCCATCCAGCTCTCGCTCGCGGCCGAGTCCGCCGAGAGCTATGCGCGCCTGCGCTACTTCGGCATCCACGCGTTCCGCTGGATCGGCGCCGGCGGCGCCGAGACGCTGGTGCGTTACCGCTGGGAGCCCGAGGCCGGCATCGGCTCGATCGCGGAGGAGGAGTCGCGCGGGCGCTCGCGCGACTACCTCGGCGAGGAGCTGCTCGAGCGCGTGGCCGCCGCCCCGGTGGCCTTCACGCTGCACGTGCAGATCGGCGAGGAGGGCGACCCCGCCGACGATCCCACCGCCGCCTGGCCCGACGAACGCGAGAGCCGCGAGGTGGGGCGCCTCGAGCTCACCGGCGCTGACACCGCGCGTGAGCGCGACGGCGACGTGCTCGTGTTCGACCCCACGCGCCTCACCGCCGGCATCGAGCTGACAGGGGACCAGATCGTGCGCGCACGCTCGCACGCGTATTCGGTGTCGGTCGAGCGGCGCGCGGGCATCCCGCGCCCGGCCGGCCTCGGTTAGACCTCCGGCCGCCTGCGCTTGGCCTTCACGTCCGAGCGCTTCTTCTTGCCCTGAAGCCGGCGCTCCTTCGATGCGCGCGTCGGCCGTGTCCTGTGCCGCTGCTTGGGCCTGACGAGCGCCGCGGCCACGCGCGAGCGCAGCCGCTCGAGCGCCAGATCGCGATTGCGGGCCTGCGAGCGGGTGTCCTGCGCGACGGCAGTCACCCGCGGGCCGCAGCGCGCCTTCACGCGCGCCTTGTCGCCCGCCGAGAGCGCCCTCGACGCCTCCACGTCCCAGGATGCCTCCACGCGCGAGGCGGTCACGTTGGCGTGCTGGCCGCCCGGCCCGGAGGAGCGGGTCGTGCGGATCTCGACCTCCGAGAGCGGGATGGCGGCCGAGCGGGACACCTGCAGTGCGTCTGCCATGGCGGCATTGTCGCGCGGCTGCGCCGGTACCCTGCTCGGGATGAGCCGCCGCTCACTGCGCCAGGCGCTCGGGACCGCCACGGCCGCGCTCGCGCTGTGCGTGGCGCCTGCCGCCGCGTCGCCGGGCCAGGAGTCCATCTTCATGGACGATCCGCTGCTGGTCTACGGCACCGACGAACGCGTCGATGCAACGCTCGCGCGGCTGAAGGCGATGGGTGCCGACCGCGTGCGGATCACGATGCTCTGGCGCAACATCGCGCCGCAGCCGCTCGCGGGCAAGCGCCCAGAGTTCGACGCGTCGGACCCGGATGCCTACCCGGCCGGTGCGTGGGATCCCTACGACCGGGTGATGAGGCTCGCGGCGAAGCACGACATCGGGGTGCTCATGAACCCCACCGGCCCCGGCCCGACGTGGGCCACCGCTCCCGCGCCACGGCCCTCGCTCCAGCCGACCTACGGCCCGAGCCCCACCGAGTACCGGGAGTTCGTGACGGCCGCCGGGCGCCGGTACTC
>JACCYP010000091.1 GCA_013696425.1 Thermoleophilaceae bacterium | reverse complement strand
CGCCCAGCCCGAGGCCGACCCCACGCCGCAGCCCCAGGCAGAGGCGATGCCGGCACCCGTGCCCGCCCTCGCCGAGCCCGAGGCGGTGCTCACGCTCTGGCCGGCCATCGTCGACGCCGTGTGCGAGCAGAACCAGGCTGTAGGCACGTGCCTGCGCGAGGCGCGCGCGGACCGGGTCGAGAACGGGCGGCTCGTGATCGCCTTCCACGACGGCGCGAAGTTCGCCAAGCGCAAGGTCGAGGACAACCAGGCGCTCGTGCAGGGCGCCGTCAAGCGGGTCACCGGTGCGCCCCTTCCGGTCGCCTTCGAGCTGGGCGACGCCGTCGAGGTCGAGGGTCCTGCCATGCTCTCGGAGGAGGAGCTGCTCGAGCGGCTCAAGTCCGAGTTCGGCGCCGAAGAGGTGTTCGACGACGCCGACGACAGCAAGGAGTCCGAGTAGTGGCGGGTCAGCCCAACATGAACCAGATGCTCAAGCAGGTTCAGCAGATGCAGGCCGAGATGGAGAAGGCCCAGCAGCAGCTCGGCAACGAGACCGTCGAGGCGAGCGCCGGTGGCGGGATGGTCACCGTCGTGATCAGCGGCGACCTCGAGCTGAAGGACGTGAAGATCGACCCGGGCGCCGTCGACCCCGAGGACGTCGAGATGCTCCAGGACATGGTGCTCGCGGCCACGAACGAGGCCATCCGCTCCGCCCAGGAGCTGGCAGCGTCGAAGATGCAGAGCGTCACGGGCGGGCTCATGGGCCCGGGCGGACCCGGCGGCGCACTAGGCTTGCCCGGACTCTGATGCGCCTCTTCGTCTGTTACGGCACCTTCACCAAGACCCCGCGTCCTGGCGGGCATCCGTGCGGCAACGCCTACGAGTCGCTGAAGGACGCGGGCTATGAGCCCGACCTCGTGAAGGCCTACGGCCTCGCGGTGCTCCCTGACGCGCTCGCGAACTGGACCTCGGGCCGCAAGGAGGTCAAGCGCCTCAGCGCCGACGGCAACCCCGAGGTCCCGCTGCTCGAGACGGACTCGGGCGAGGTCATCCAGGGGTCGAAGAAGATCATCGCGTGGGCGCAGGGCCACCCGCGCACCGCTGCTTGATCCCCCCGGGCCTGCCGCCGCGGCCGGACCTCTCCCGCCTGAACATGAGCGTGGGCTTCATGGTCACGCCCACGCGCTTCCTCGATGCCTGCCAGCGCCGCTGCGGGGACTACTTCACCCTCCGCCCGCAGGAGGACCGCCTGCTGGTGGTGACCGCCGACCCTGGCGCGATCAAACAGGTGTTCACCGGCGACCCGGCCGTGCTGAACGCGGGGGAGGGCAACATCGTGCTCGCGCCCCTGCTCGGCAGCGCCTCCACGCTCCTGCTCGACGGCGAGGAGCACATGCGCCACCGCCGGATGCTCCTGCCGCCCTTCCACGGCGAGCGGATGCGCGCCTACGGGGAGACCATGCGCGAGATCGCCGCGCGCCACATCGCGGCCTGGCCGCGGCGGCGGACCTTCGCGGTGTTGCCGAGCATGCAGGCCATCACGCTCGAGATCATCGTCCAGGCCGTGTTCGGGGTCGATGACCCGGGGCGCCGCGCGCGCTTCGGCGCGCCCCTGCGGGCCCTGCTCGACATGCTCGGCAGCCGCCGCCAGGTGCTGATGCTGGCGCTCAGCCTGAACCGCACCGGCCCGCGCAGCCCGTGGGCGAAGTTCGCCGCCGCCCGGGAGGATGCCGATGCCCTGCTCTACGAGGAGATCGCCCGCCGCCGCGCCTCTGGCGATGAGGAGGGCGAGGACATCTTCTCCCTGCTGCTTGCCGCGCGCGACGAGGCGGGCGAGCCGCTCACCGACTCCGAGCTGCGCGACGAGCTCATGACCCTGCTCGTGGCCGGGCACGAAACCACTGCCACCGCCCTGGCCTGGGCGCTCGAGCGGCTGCGGCGAAACCCCGCCGTGCTCGCCCGCCTGCTCGAGGCCGAGGACGACGCCTACCTCGATGCCGTGATCAAGGAGACGCTGCGCCTGCGCCCGGTCGTGCCCGCGGTGGTGCGCCGCCTGGCCGAGCCGATGCAGCTCGGGCCGTGGAGCCTCCCGGCCGGGGTGAACGTCGCGCCCTCGATCTACCTGCTGCACCGCCGCGCCGACATCTATCCCGAGCCGGACGAGTTCAGGCC
>JACCYP010000024.1 GCA_013696425.1 Thermoleophilaceae bacterium | reverse complement strand
AGGAGGTCTCCGGCGGCGGCGTGGATCTCGTGCTCGACCCGGTGGGCGGTGACCGCTTCACCGATTCGCTGCGCTCCCTCGCGGAGGGCGGACGGATAGTGGTCGTCGGGTTCACCGGCGGCTCGATCCCCGAGGTGAAGGTGAACCGCCTGCTGCTCAAGAACACCGAGGTGATCGGCGCCGGCTGGGGCGGCTACGTGATGGGCAAGCCCGACGTATGCCGCGACATCCAGGCCGCTCTCGACCCGATGATCGCAAGCGGTGTCGTGGCCCCGATGGTGGGCGCGCGCTTCCCGATGGAGTCCGCCGCCGACGCTCTCGAGCTCATCGACGGCCGCGGCGCGACGGGCAAGGTCGTGCTGGACGTGCGTAGCTGAGGGTCTTCGATGCTCGCGGCTTCGCCGCTCGGACTGCAACAGCGAGCAATGAGGAAGAGGGATGGGAGCGTGGTGGCAGCGCGCAAGGGCTTCTGGCTACGCGCCGCTCAGGCCGACCCGCTTGCACCTAGGCCGCCTATACGGTGCAAAAGTGCAAACGGGCCCCCCGGCATGGCGCGTAGCCGCCACGCCTCGCGCGGTTCCGCGAGCTCCCAGCCTCCCTCCAATGCTCGCTGTTTTCTTCCCGAGCGGCGAAGCCGCGAGCCTCGGGAGAAGCTCTACTTAGGCCCGAGGTAGCGGATGTACACCTGGTTCGAGCTCTCCGCCTTGCCCTGCGAGGTGAGGAAGACGCGCTTCTGGAGATTCGTCGACCAATCCGGGATGAGCGCGTCGAGCAGGACGGTGTCGACCATCGGCGAGGGCGACTCGAACGCCACGTAGTTGCCGCGGGAGCTCGAGCGGGCGTTGCGCGAGGGGCCCCCGAACACCGGACCGTTGTCCGGCGTGCGCGACTCGCGCGAGACATTGCCGGTGGGCTTGTTCCAGAGGAACACGTCGCGCTCCTTGTTGGTGTCCTTCGAGCGCTCGGACTGCTTGAGGTTGTCGGCGTCGGAGTCGAACAGCACGAACTCGCCGGCGCCGGAGATGGTCGGTCGGTTGGAGGCGCCGTTGGAGCGGCGCGAGATCCACTGGTGGCGGACGTTGCGTCCAACGCGCGTCGAGACGATGTCCGACACCGGGCCGGTGTCGCCAGGCGCGAGGTCCGAAGCGCGGGTCTCGTAGGCCACGTAGTGGCCCTGGTCGGTGATCGTCGGGTTCGTTGAGGGGCCGTTGCCGGGCTGACCGGTGTCGGTGCGCGACACGAGGTCGACGGCGGGCTTGCCGAGCCGCTTGCGGTAGATGTCAGCGCCGCCGCGGCGGTCGGCGCCGACGAGGTTCGTGGCCTCGGAATCGAAGGCGATGTGGCCGCCGCTGCGCGAGATCGTCGCGCTCAGCACCTTCCCGTTGGCGGGCTTTCCCCGCTTCGAGGCCGAGATCAGCTCGGTGGTGCCGGTCTTGCCCCGGTTCTCCATGTTCGTGCCGAAGTAGCGCGCGTAGGCCCGCGGCAGCTTGCGCCGCGTGCGCCCGGCGAGGTTGGTGGCCTCGGAAACGAGCGAGGCCCGGCCGCATTCGCCGTCGATCGTGACACCGGTGGTCTTCGCGTTCGCCTGGCGGCCGTTGAGGCCGACCGAGAGCCGCTCGATTGCGCCGGTCTGGACGTTGCGCACGAACGCGTCGGCCACCCCGTTGGTGTCGCGCGGGACGAGATTGGAGGCCTCGGAGATGAACGCGACGCACTTCGGCTCGTGGTGGGCGTCGCCGTCGAGGGAGGGACCGTATGAGCGCCCGTTGGCGGGCCCGCCGCCCATGCCGCGGCTCACGAGCTCGGTCTGGCCCGGCGTCCACGGCGTGCCGTCCTGGCCCCAGGGGCGCGCGCGGTGCACGAGGAACACGTCGGTCTTGCCGTTGGAGTCACCGTCGACGAGGTCCGAGGCGTCCGACTCGAACGCCATCAGCCGCGCGATCCGCTGGTCGTGAGAGATCGTCGCGTTGCGCGAGGGACCGTTCGGGAACCCACCGGTGAGGGACCTCGAAAGGAGGAAGGTGCTGCGCTCGGAGGGCGCGCCGGTGAACGGGAGGTCGATGTTCACCACCACCCAGAGCTCCGTAACCGCTCCGCCGATGTCGGTCGCCCGCAGTAGGAAGCCGTCGAGGGGCTGATCCTCGCGGGTCGACTGGTAGGAGATCTGGGTGCCGTTCACGGTCGCCGTGCCGAACACCGGGGGAGTGACCAGTTCGTAGGTGCAACAGCGCACGGTCGCGTTGCCGCGAGTTGGGTCGTTGTCGAGGCAGTTGGGTGCCCAGCTCTGGAGCTGGCGGGGAACCGTCCTGAACCCGGTTGCACCGGTGCACACCGGACCCGCGTTCGCGACCACGTTCAGGGTGAGGCGGGCGACGGCGATCTCGACCCCAGTCCGCTTGACGCGAACGGTGACCACGTCGGTCCCCGCGAAGTCGTTCCTCGGCGTGTAGCGAAACCGGACCACGCTGGAACCCCAGCCGGTGAGCACGCCGGTGCCGTTCGAGGACTCGAACTCGACCAGCCCGTCGCCGGCCGTGCCGAGGTTCGCGCACGAGAGGGTGAAGGTGCGCTCGTACCCCGCCGTGACCGTGGCGGAGGCGTTCTGACATGACGGGGCCGGCGCCTGGGCGTGGGCGGCCGAAACCGGCCCGAGCAGAGCAGCCAGAAGAAACGGCATGGGAAGCAGACGCTTCACCGGACTCCTATCGCCCTCCCAGGCCGGTTCTTTAGATCACTTCGGGCCGAGGTAGCGGACATAGACCTGGTTGGCACTCTGATCCGTGACCTGAGGGGCAGCGCATCCCATACGATCCCCGAAGGGATCGCGACCTTGTCCCCCGCCTATACGAAAACACTGCCCCGAGGAGGGGTCGAGTCGCTGCTCGAAGCACGCGAGCGGACCCTTGCGCTGATGCGCCCGGTGGCCGAGGACGACCGCGAGCGCGTGCACTCCCGCCTCATGAGCCCGCTCGACTGGGACCTCGGCCACATCGCGGCGTTCGAGGACCTCTGGCTGAACCACCGCACGGCCGGGCTGGACCCGATCCGTCCGGACCTGATGGAGGTCTACGACGCTTGCGAGACCCCGCGGACCTACCGCGGCGAGCTGCCCTTCCTGCACGCCCGGGAGGTGTGGGACTTCATGGACGCGGTGCGCGAGCGCTCGCTCAAGACCCTCGAGAAGACGCGCGACCCGTTCATCGTCGAGATGCTCGTGCAGCACGAGCACCAGCACAACGAGACGATGGTGCAGACGCTGCTGCTCGCCAACCCCGGCACGGTCACCACCCGCCCGCGGCGCGAGTGGCCCGCCGCACCGGCGACGGAGGAGATGGCTCGGATCGAGGGCGGCACGTTCCCCTGCGGCGACGCCGGCGAGGGCTTCGCCTACGACAACGAGCGCGGCCGCCACGAGCCGTTCGTGGACACCTTCGAGATCGACGCGCTGCCCGTCACGAACGGCGCCTACAACCAGTGGGTCGAGTCCGGCGGCTACCGGCGCCGCGAGTGGTGGAGCGAGGAGGGCTGGGCCTGGCTCGACCGCACCGGCGTGGGCCAGCCGTTCTACTGGACCCAGGACGGCCTCGAGCGGCAGTTCGACCGTGTCGAGCGGATCGAGGACTGGCAGCCGGTGTGCCACGTGTGCTGGTACGAGGCGGAGGCGTTCGCCCGCGCGCACGGCAAGCGCCTCCCCACCGAGCTCGAGTGGGAGAAGGCGGCGGGCGGCGGTGACCGCGTCTACCCCTGGGGCGATACCTGGTCGCCCAACCACGCGAACCTCGACGTCACGAACTGGAGCCGCGGCCCCGCCGGGGCCTTCCCGAGCGGCGCCTCGCCCTACGGCGTGCTCGGCATGATCGGCGACGTGTGGGAGTGGACCGCCTCGGAGTTCACCGGGTGGCCCGGCTTCAAGCCCTACCCCTACCGCGAGTATTCGGAGGTCTTCTTCGACAAGGGCTACCGCGTGCTGCGCGGCGGCTCGTGGGCCACGCGGCCGGGCACCGTCCGCAACACGTTCCGCAACT
>JACCYP010000022.1 GCA_013696425.1 Thermoleophilaceae bacterium | reverse complement strand
AGGTGAGGCTCTTGTCGTCGAGCCCGGGCCACACGCGCGTCGCGCGTGCCTCCAGCAGGCGCTTCTTGATCCCGGCCGGCACCTCGCCCTTGCGGGTGAGGATCGTGCGGCCCTCGAAGTTGCCGAGGTCGGTGACGTCGAAGCCGGTGAGCGCCGCCTCGGCATCGTCCCCGAGCACCGCGCGCACCTCGTCGGGGGTCCAGACGTAGAACTTGCCCTCGACCCCCTCGGAGTCGGCGTCGAGCGCGGAGTAGAAGCCGCCGGCGTCGTTTCGCATCTCGCGCAGCGCCCAGTCGAGCGTCTCGCGGCAGACCTGCTCGAAGACCGGATCGCCCGTCACCTGGAAGCCGTGCAGGTAGGCGCGGGCGAGCAGCGCGTTGTCGTAGAGCATCTTCTCGAAGTGGGGCACCAGCCAGTGCGCGTCCACGGAGTAGCGCGCGAAGCCCCCGCCGATCTGGTCGTACATGCCGCCGGCGGCCATCGCGCGCAGCGTGTGCGCGGACATGTCGGTCTCGCCGCGGCGCAGCAGGAACTCGATCGCCGAGGCGGGCGGGAACTTGGGTGCGGTGCCGAAGCCGCCGTTCTCGGCGTCGTAGGTGCTGCGCAGCCCCTCGAGCGCGGCGTCGGGCACGCCCGGGTCGACCGGTTCCGCCGAGGGCTCGAGCAGGGCGCCGCCCTGGAGGTGGGCAACGATCCGGTCGCTGCCCTCGCGGATCTCGTCGCGGCGTGTGTCCCAGGCCTCGGCCACCGCGTCGAGCACCTGCACCCACGCCGGCATGCCGGCGCGGGGCTCGGGCGGGAAGTAGGTGCCGGCGTAGAACGGCACCTGCTCAGGGGAGAGGAACACGTTCAGCGGCCAGCCGCCGTGGCCGGTCATCGCCTGGCAGGCCTCCATGTAGATGGCGTCGACGTCGGGGCGCTCCTCGCGGTCGACCTTCACCGGCACGAAGCGCTCGTTCATCACCTCGGCGACGGCCGGGTTCTCGAACGACTCGCGCTCCATCACGTGGCACCAGTGGCACGCCGAGTACCCGATCGAGACGAGCAGCGGCTTGTCCTCCTCGCGTGCACGCGTCAGGGCTTCCTCGCCCCAGGGATGCCAGTGGACGGGATTGTCCTTGTGCTGGAGCAGATACGGCGATGTCTCCGTGGCAAGACGATTTCCCATTCCGGCGAGGCTAGCGGTCGTTGCGATGCTGGCCGCCGCCCTGGCGGTCCCCGCGTTCGCGGCCGACCGCGCTCCCACCAGGTCCGAGAAGTCCGTGATCACCGCGGCCACGAGGAGCTTCCTGAAGGGCGGCACCGGGGTCCCGAATGCGCGCATCCTCGGCATCCGCGTCGACGGCACCTACGCGCGTGCCAAGACCTCCGCGCCCGGAGTCGACCCCGCCACGGCCATCCTGCGCCAGCGCCGCGGTAAGTGGTCGGTCCGGGAGTTCGGCACCTCGCTGGACTGCCGCGGTGTGCCGGAACGGGTCCGCGAGGACCTCGACCTGCCCTGCGGCGGCTAGAGGCCGGCGAAGCCGGCCGGTTACGCCGGCTGGAGGCCGGCATGGCCATCAAATCGGCGGGCATGGATGCCCGCCGATCACTCCTCCCGTAACTCCGCCCGTTTGATCTTCCCGCTGGCCGTCTTGGGCAGCGCGTCGGTGAACTCCACGATCCGCGGGTACTTGTAGGGGGCGGTGCGCTCCTTCACGTGGTCCTGGAGCGCGCGGGCGAGTTCCTCGCCGGGTTCCGAGCCGTCGCGGAGCACCACCACGGCCCGGACGATCGAACCCCGCACCTCGTCCGGAGCCGCGACCGCCGCGGCCTCGGCCACGGCCGGGTGGGTGAGCAGCGCCGACTCCACCTCGAACGGGCCGATGCGGTACCCGGCCGAGATGATCACATCGTCGGTGCGGCCCTCGAACCAGAGGTAGCCCTGCTCGTCCTCGCTCACGCGGTCGCCCGTGTGCCATGTGCCGGGCGGTCCGTCGATGAAGAAGGTGGGCACCGTGGCCGGGTCGGCGCACAGCTCGCCCTCCTCGATCCACAGCTTCACGCCCGGCAGTGCCTTGCCCATCGAGCCCGGCTTAACCGGCGGGCCGATCGGCATGCCGGTGAGCGCACCGGTCTCGGTCTGGCCGTAGCCGTCATGGATCTCGACTCCGGTGGCGTCGCGCCACAGCTCGACCACCTCTGGGTTGAGCGGCTCTCCGGCCGCGACCGCATGGCGCAGGCCGGGGAGCTCGCGCAGGGAGCCGCTCTTGGCGATCGCGCGGTACTCGGTCGGCGCCATGCACAGCACGTCGACGCCCTCGCCGGCCACCACCTCCATCCGCTCGGCGGGGTCGAAGCGCACGTCGTGGAGCAGCCCGGCGGCGCCCATCACCCACGGAGCGATGAACACGTTGCGCGCGGACTTCGACCATCCGCTCGCGGCTGTGCACCAGCACAGGTCTCCCGGCCGTGCGCCGAGCCAGTGCTCGGCCTGGGTGCGCTGTCCGGCCAGGTAGCGCTGACCGTGGCGGATCGGCTTGGGCTCGCCGGAGGTGCCGGAGGTGAAGGTGATGAGCGCGGGGTCCTCGGGGCCGAGGTCGGCCGCCGGGGCAGGCTCGGCGGTGAGCGGCAGCTCCTCGGCGGGAATCACGGTCCCCGTCCAGCCGCTCGCGTCGAGCGCCTCGCGGTTGCGCTCCGCGCAGATCACGAGCTTCGGATCGACCTTTTCCATCCGTGCCCGCAGATCCTGGGCGCGCAGCTGCTCCGTGCAGGGCAGGGCCACGGCGCCGATCCGGAAGCACGCGACGAGCGAGAGCACCCATTCCGGGCGGTTTCCGACCAGCGTCAGCACCACGTCGCCGCGTCCGATCCCTGAGGCGAGGAGGCCTCCTGCAACGCCCGCTGCACGCTCGGAGACCTCTCCGAAGGAGAAGGTGCGCCGCCCGCCGAAAGGGTCGAGGGACACGAGCGCGGTGCGCTTCGGGTCCGCAGCGTCGACGACGTCGCGCGCGAAGTTCATCGCCAGCGATCGTACGGAAGGGGGGTGGCACCAGCCGCCCGACGGGTTTGCTAGGTTCCCGCCACGCCGAATCCATGGGAGACCGTGGAGCGGGGGAACCAGATGTTGGGGCGAATCTCCTTCGGGAGTAGCGCAGCTCTTTCAGCGCGAGCCCGTCAGCTAACCCCGTAGGCGTGCGAAAGAGATCGTGCCGAGCCGCCGCCGACACACATCCCGCGCAGCTGCGTGCGCCGCCATGGCGTTCATGCTGCTCCCCGCCGCCGCCTCCGGGCAGGCGCCGCCGCCCTCAGGTGGGGCATCACCGGTCGATCCGGCGCTCCAGCCTCCCGGGAAGGCGAAGGTCGTGGACGGCGTCGCGATCCCGCCGCCGGACGCTCCACCCGAGATCGTCGCCGCGATCGGTGCGGCCAACGCGATCTCCAAGAAGCCCTACCGCTACGGCGGGGGCCACGCGCTGAACTTCGCCGACACCTCGGCTTTCGATTGCTCCGGCGCCATTTCGTTCGCCCTCAAGGGGGCGGGCCTGCTCGATCAGCCGCTCGACTCACGCTCCTTTGCGAGCTGGGGCGAGGCCGGCAAGGGCCGGTGGATCACCGTCTACACGAACCCGGGCCACGCCTACGTCGTCATCGCGGGCGTTCGCTTCGACACCAGCGCCGGCGGCGGCAGCCGCTTCCGCCGCCGGGCGCCGCGGGTCGAGCCGGGCAAGGGTCCACGCTGGCGCGGCACCCGTTCCAGCGCGGCGTTCACCGCCCGCCATCCCGCCGGCTTCTAGCTAACCGACGGTCACACCGAAGTGGGTGCGTACGCCGCGCTCCTCCGGCCCCATCCCGAAATGACCCGAGCGCAGCAGCGCCCGCTCGTGGGGGACCCGCACATGGACCTGGCCCGCAATCACGTCCTGGACGCCTCCTGAGCTGCCGGCATCTTGCCCGCCGTTCTTCGCGATCCGCAGGCTTCCTTCCACGGATCTGTCGCTTCCTGTCCAAGTACCGACCGGCTGGTGCGTTTCTGACGCGGCCTTCCTCGTACAATTCCCGGCCCCACACTGAAGAAGAACCAGGAGGCCGACTTGGCCGTAGCCACCAGTCCCTATCAGGAGATCACCGACGACCAGAAGGCGATGACCGAGATGGTCCGCCAGTTCGTCGACGAGCAGATCCTTCCGAACGCAGAGCACTACGACGCCAAAGATGAGTTCCCCGCGCCGATCGTCGACCAGATGAAGGAGCTCGGCCTCTTCGGCGTCACGATCCCCGAGGAGTACGGGGGGCTCGGGCTCGACCTCGCGACCTACACGCTGATCGTCGAGGAGCTCTCGCGCGGCTGGATCTCGATCTCGGGCGTGGTGAACACCCACTTCATCGGCTCCTACCTGCTCATGAAGTTCGGCAGCGAGGAGCAGAAGGAGAAGTTCCTGCCGAAGATGGCGACCGGCGAGATCCGCGCCGCCTTCTCGCTCTCGGAGCCGGGCCTCGGATCCGACGTCCAGGCCATCTCCTCGCGGGCCAAGAAGGAAGGCGAGGAGTGGGTCATCAACGGCCAGAAGATGTGGGTGACCAACGGTCTCGAGTCCGGGATCGTGTTCCTGCTCGTGAAGACCGATCCCGATGCGAGCCCGCCCCACAAGGGCATGACGTGCTTCATCACCGAGAAGGAGCCGGGCGCCTCCGAGAACCCCGGACTCACGATCCCGCCCAAGATCAAGAAGATGGGCTACAAGGGCGTCGAGTCCACGGAGCTCGTCTACGAGGACTACAAGTGCCCGCCCGAGAACGTGCTCGGTGGCGAGGAGGCCGGCCTCAACAAGGGCTTCGCGCAGATGATGGATGCACTCGAGGTGGGTCGCGTGAACGTGGCCGCCCGTGGCGTCGGCATCGCCCAGCGCGCCCTCGAGCTCGCCCTGCGCTACTCCCAGGAGCGTTCGACGTTCGGCAAGCCGATCGCCGAGCACCAGGCGATCCAGTTCAAGCTCGCCGACATGGCCACGAAGGTCGAAGCGGCACGCCTGCTCACCCGCAAGGCGGCGAAGCTGAAGGACGCCGGCGAGCGTTCGGACCTCGAGGCCGGCATGGCGAAGCTGTTCGCCTCGGAGACCGGCAAGGAGGTCGTCGAGGACTCCTTCCGGATCCACGGCGGCTACGGCTACTCAAAGGAGTATGAGATCGAGCGGCTCTACCGCGACGCCCCGCTGCTGCTGATCGGCGAGGGCACCTCCGAGATCCAGCGCATGGTGATCGGGAAGAAGCTGCTTCAGCGGCACAAGATCTGATGTTCGAGCTCGTGACCCGCGCGCCGGCCTCCGGGCTGCGCCCGTGGGTCATGAGCCTGTACGGCTACGAGGAGCGAGCGGCGGGGCCCGTCGTGATGGAGGAGGGCCCGGCACCGTACGTACCGGTGATCGTCGACTTCGGGCCGGGCTGGCTGATCGACGGCGAGCGGCGGGGATCGTTCGCGGCAGGGCTGTCCGAGGCCCGCGCGGTGGTCGAGCATGCCGGCCACGGCCACTGCATGCAGTTCAACCTGACGCCGCTCGGCGCGCACGGGCTCTTCGGTCTTCCGATGCACGAGCTCGCCGGCCGGTGCGTGCCGCTGGATGCCCTGCTCGAAGGGGCCTCCGAGCTGGAGGAGCGGCTCTACGAGGCGGGCTCGTGGAGCGCTCGGCTGGCGCTGCTCGAGAACGAGCTCTTGAACCGTCTTGCGCAGGTCGAAGCGCCGCCCGTCGCCCATGCATGGAAGAAGCTGGTGGAGGAGGGGGGACGTACCCGCATCGGTGAGCTCGCTGATGACCTCGGCTGGAGCCACCGGCGGCTGATCGCGGAATTCCGCGATCAGGTGGGCTTACGGCCGAAGCAGGTGGCGAACGTGCTGCGCTTCGACCGCGCGTCGCGGATGCTCGGTGAGGGCGGCTCGCCGGCCGATGTCGCCTTCGACTGCGGCTACTCCGACCAGGCCCACCTGACCCGCGAGTTCACACGCTACGCAGGGCGGACGCCCGGCAATTTCCTTCAAGACGCGGGCGCCGCCGCGGCCTAGCCTGCTGCGCATGAACCACATCTATCCCACTCTCAGTTACCGCGACGCGGACGCCGCGGCAGCGTTTCTCACCGATGCCCTCGGATTCCAGGAGCACAGCGTTCATCGAAGCGACGAAGGCAAGATCGTGCACGCCGAGATGCGATTCGGCGACGGCATGATCATGTTCGGCGACGCGGGGGAGGGCGAGGCCGACGTGCGCGTCGGGGTCGCCGCCACCTACGTGACCGTCGACGACGCGGACGCGCATCACGACCGGGCGAAGTCGGCCGGCGCCGAGATCGTGATGGAGCTACGCGACACCGACTACGGCTCGCGCGACTACGCCCTCTTGGACCCCGAGGGCAATCGCTGGTACTTCGGTACCTACGACCCGCTGAACGGCTGACCGAGCGCCATCCGGATGCGCGCGGCCGTCGCGTCCGGCTGCTGCGTGGCCTGCTCCCAGCTGATGCGGATCACCCGGTAGCCGGCGAGCTCGCCGTGACCACCCGGTGAGGTGCACGGGCCAGCGCTTGATCCAGGGGAGTTCGGAGAAAGGGAGAACTATTCGACCTTTCCTCGAACACCCCCCGAGCGTGCCGGGGTTTGCGTTACACGTGGGTTGACGGGCGTTACGTCAGAGTGCGAAGGCCGCTACGGCTGCGTAGTGCAGTGCCGCGGCGCCGATCACGAGGGCGTGGAAGACCTCGTGGTAGCCGAAGGTCTTCGGCCAGGGGTCCGGCTTGTGGCGGGCGTAGGTGATGCCGCCGAAGGTGTAGAGCAGGCCGCCCACCAGCAGCAGGGCGAGGGCGGCGAAGCCGGCGTAGTCGGCGATCTGGGGCATCGCCGCCACCGCCACCCAGCCGAGGGAAATCGCGATCACCGCCGCCACCCACTTGGGCGAGCGCACCCACAGCATCGAGACGATCACGCCGCCGATGGCGCCGGCCCAGACGACGATCAGGATCACCGTGGCGAGTGTGCCCTGCATCACGAGCAGGGCGAAGGGCGTGTAGGTGCCGGCGATGAGTAGGAAGATCATCGAGTGGTCGAGGCGGCGCATCCACATCCGGGCGCGGGGCTGCCACTCGACGGTGTGGTAGAGCGCGCTCGCGCCGAACAGGCCGGCCAGGGTGAAGGCGTAGATGGCGGCGGCCAGGCGGGCCTCGCCGCCGGGCGCCAGCACCACGAGCAGCGCGCCCGCGATCACGGCGACGAAGAACGCGTACTGATGCGAGACGCCCCTGAGCTTCGGCTTCATCCACCTACTGATACCCCGCAACCCGGCGCCGGTATCGCGAGCGTCTAGGATCGGCTCCGATGTCGACCGAGGACACGAAGCATCTGATCGAGCGGACGGTCGAGAAGTTCGGTGACGAGGTGCCCTCGCTCAAGCAGCTCAAGCTAGTGCTGCAGCTCGAGCTGAACGCCCGTGGTGACGACGCGCCCATTTGGCGCGTCGAGACACCGGGGCCGACGGTCTCCAAGGAGCCGGCGGGTGATGCCCGCATCGAGATCTCAGTCGGGCGCTCGCACTTCAACGAGCTCGCGAAGGACGGCACCCTCAAGCACTGGAAGGAAGCGTTCGACAACGGCCACGTGCGCGTGGCGGGCGACACGGCCGTCGTGAAGCTCGTGGGCAACGTGATCGAGCGCCAGCTTGCGCGCAGCCGTGCCTGAGTACGAGCACCTGATCTACGAGCTGGCAAACAGGGACTAGGGCGCGGCTAGCCCTCGGAGACGACCGGCTCGTTCATCGCCGGTGTCTCGGGGGCCTTGCGGTAGGGCTGCTCCTCGGGCGTGTCCTCCTCGTGGTACACGCTCTCCGCGTTCACGGCCCAGATGTCATGGCCGGCACCGTCACAGATGTTCTCGACCGCGCGGATGGCGGTGAGCGAGGAGTGATCGGAGTTGTTGTAGCGGTGGAGCCCGTTGCGGCCCACCTGCTGGAGGTTCTCGATCGACCCGAGCCAGTCGCGGATGACCTGGACGCGCTCGGCGTAGTTGATGTCGTACATCGGGTAGGCCTTGGGCACCCGGACGGCGTAGCCGCGCTCGACCCGCGCCGGATCGGCAAGGCCGAGCTGGGCGAGCTCCTTCGTGGCGAGCTCGACGAGCTTGTCGTCGTCCATCGTCCACAGCTCGTCGCCCTCGAAGCAGAAGTACTCGAGGCCCACGCAGGCCTTGCGCGGGTCGGGGACCATCCACGGGCTCCACGAGCGGAAGTTCTGGATCCGGCCGACCTCCACGTCGGGCTCGTGGATGTAGATCCAGTTGTCCGGGAAGAGGTCTTCGCCGTCGAGCACGAGCGCGACCGTGAGGAAATCGCGATAGCGAAGCCCCTGAGCGGCCTCGACGACCTCCTTGGGCGCCGCGGGCTCGGTGATGCCGACGGTCTGGCGGAGCGGGAGCGAGGAGATCACCTGGTCGGGCTCGATCGACTCGCCGCCCGCGTAGTCGACGCGCACGATCCGGTTGCCCTCGACCACGAGCTTCTCGACCGGAGTCTCCAGGTGCACCTCGCCACCGCGGTCGCGGATGTGGTCGGTCATCGCCTCCCACATCTGGCCGGGGCCGAAGCGCGGGTAGTGGAACTCGGAGATGAGGCTCTTGACGTTGTCCTTGTTGCCGACGAACGCGCTCTTGGCGGCGCTCCAGAACGACAGTCCCTTGATGCGCTGCGCGGCCCACTCGGCGCGGATCTCGGAGGTCGGGACGCCCCATACCTTCTCGGTGTAGGAGCGGAAGAAGAGGTCGAACAGGCGCTTGCCGAAGCGGTTTGAGACCCACTCCTCAAAGGTTTCCTCGTCGCCCTTGCGCTTCATGGTTGCGCGCAGGTAGGACATGCCGGAGCGGGTGACCTCCACAGGCCCCAGCTTCTTGATCACGTCGGCGCCGTTCAGGGGGTAGTCGAGGAACTTGCCGTTCCAGTAGATGCGCGACATGCGCGGGCGCAGCAAAAACTCCTCGCCGAGCACCTCGTTCCAGAGGTTCTGGACCTCCTTGGACTTCGTGAAGAAGCGGTGTCCGCCGAGGTCGAAGCGGTAGCCGTCGATCTCGACCGTCTTCGCGATGCCGCCGACCTGGTCCTCGGCCTCGAACACGACCGTGGGACGGTCGCGCTTTACGAGCTCCCAGCCGGCCGTGAGCCCGGCGGGTCCGCCGCCGATTACGGCTGTGGGATTCTGGTTGGAATGGGTATCGCTCATCAGTTGGCGGTCTTTCGGTACACGAGTGCCCTGATACCCCTGCGTGCAACTTCGTTACGCGGCAGGCGATCGATCCGGACGAATCGCCTGTCGTCCCTCACCGCGCGCCCCCACTGGGCCGAACGACGACGAACCATCTCCGTCCAGGGTGCGTTCCAACCGTTCGATCCGATGATCGGACGCACCAGAATCAGGTTCTTCCCCCGGGGCAAACTATCAAGCACCGGCTCCAACTTGGTTCCCGCACGTGCGTCTCGTAAACGGGGATAGGCGTCGCGCCAGTCCATGACCGTGGGGTCCGCGACCTCACCCAGCGGCGTGAAGTACCGCACTCCGATGGGCATGTAGTAAGCGATCACCGGCACCTGTTCGGGGTGCGTGGAGATCACGTAGTCACCTCCGTAAATGCTGGGTGAGGCCTGCGCCACGACCTCGCGCGCGTTGCTCTTGATGCCGGGCATGGGGGCGCTGAGCCAGAACGCGAGCAGCAGTGCGCCGCCGACGAGGCCATACCGCCCGGCGCGGGCGATCCCGCCGGCGAGCAGGATGAGCAGTGGCCCCAACCCGATCGCGAAGTAGCGCGCGGCCCAGGCCGGTGAGTAGTAGGAGGCGAGCCAGGCGATGACCAGCGTGCCGAGACCCACCGCGATCAGCGCGATCGCGGTGGTTCGAATGCCGGTTCCGGCGGGGCCGGCAGCAGCGCGGCGCCCGGGCTTCGCGGAGAGCAGCGCGTAGACGCCCACGCCGCCGACGAGCAACGCGATCACGGCCTGGACCTCTCCGCCGAGCAGCACCCTGAGGGCGATCACCACGCCGTCCCACGGCGGCAGGTTGGACCATGGCGCGCCGGTGTGGCCCGCCTGGAACACGAGGGTCGGCAGCCAGGGAAGGAAGAGCAGTGCCACCCCGCCGAAGCCCAGGGCGACGTCCTTCAGGAGCGCACGCCGCTTCTCGGGCGCCGCGCCGCGGAGGAGCGGGATGAGCCCGAGCGCGCAGGCCGCGCCGAAGAAGAGGCTCCAGTTGTGGGTGTAGAGCAGCGCCGCGAGCGTGAGCGCGAACGGAACGATGTACGCGCGCCGGCGCAGGGCGTAGGCGTTGAGGAAGCACCCCGTGGCAAGGGTGCCGAGGAGCACCACAAGCGAGTACATGCGCGCTTCCTGGGAGTACTGCGTGAGGAAGGGATTCACCGCTGCGAGCACCCCGGCGATCCAGCCCG
>JACCYP010000168.1 GCA_013696425.1 Thermoleophilaceae bacterium | reverse complement strand
CAACCACGGCGGCCCGCCGCGGGCGCTCCTCCCACGAGGTTGCCGCGAGCACCGCGAGCAGGCAGAAGAGCAGCGCGGGCGCGAACGGGTTGGCGCTTGTGGGCTGGGCCATCGCGCACGCGGCCGTGAGCCAGCCGGCCACGGCGAGCCACGGTGGGGTCTCGCGGCGCACGAGTGCGAACACGGTGAGCGCGACCGATGCGTCCACCGCCACGCGCAGCACCCGCCACGGGATCACGGACACACCGAAGGTCTCGAACCACGCGGCCAGCGCGTATGGACCGGCCGGGCCGTAGGCCCAGCGGAAGTCGCCATAGGGCACCTGCCCGTCGAGCACCCGTCGCCCCGCCTGGAGAGAGAGGCCCTCGTCGAAGGGCTCGAGCCCGCGGCGGATCGTGAACGCGGAGATCGCCGCCCCGAGTACCCAGAGCAGCACGTACTGCATGCGCGGAGTGCGAAACCGGGCCATGCCTGGGAATATCGCAGCGACCGTGGTCGCTCGCGCCCTCCTCTCCCTCGCCTCCTTGGCGATCGCCGCCGTGCTGGCGGTCGAGCTCGTCGCGGAGCGGCGCGTGGCCGAGGCCCGCGTCGAGATCCTGAAGGCGCGCATCGATCTGCCGGCGGCGCGCGTGGCGCCCGTGCTCGCCGATCTGCGCGCCGCGGAGCGTAGGCGCCCTGGCACCGAGGCGGGCCTACTGATTGCGGGGGTCGAGTTCAGTTCGGGTGACGAGGCCGCGGCCGAGAAGGCCGCCCGCAAGGCCATCCGCCGCGAGCCGGAGAACTTCGCCGCGTGGACGGCGCTCGCACGCATCTCGGCGCCCGGCTCGCGGGAGGCGAAGGCAGCGGCCAGGCGGGCACGCGAGCTGAATCCGCTCGCGCCCGGCGGTCCTTGAACCGCGGCAGGGCCTCTCGACGCCGCAGTAGCTGGGCGGCGCGACAACGGCCGGCGCGACCGTCAGTAGGGCCACTCCTCGGAGCCGAGCGCCCGTGCCACCGGCCTCACGCGCAGCGTGAGCGCCACCTTGATCGCGAGGTTGCGTGCGAACCACGGGAGCTGTGCGAGCTGGCGCAGCGCGTTCTTCGCGCGCGGCGCGGGAGCGCGGCGGTACTCGGTGAGCGATCCGTCGCGGCCTACGTAGGTCCACTGGCCGCTGGGCATGAGCTGGCGGACGATCGCGAGCGTGACGCCGACCGAGGAGAAGGAGTCGTGGATCAGCAGCGTGCCGCCGGGCCGCACACGCGCGCCGTAGGCGCGGATGTCGGCTAGCGCGGGGGAATAGCGGTGCGCGCCGTCCACGTACACCGCGTCGAAGGGCCCCGGCAGCTCGGCCAGCGCCTCCTGGGAGGGCAGCCGTACATGGCGCACCCGCTCGCGTACCCCGGCGCGTTCGAGGTTCGCGACGAAGTGCTCATGGTCGCCCTGGCCCTCTCGCGCCGAGGTATCCCACTGGCCCGGGCCGCGGTCGTTGCCGGCGTGGGGGTCGATCGCGATCACGTTTGTCGCTCCCGCGAGCACGATCGTGGAGCGGCCTTGGTAGGAGCCGATCTCGACCATCGCGCCGCCCTCAGGGACGTTCTCGGCGGCGGCGCGCAGCCGGCGCGCCTGCGCCTCGGTGAGCCAGCCCTCTACGTCGGGGGGGAGCATCGCGGTCAGGCTAACCCCGGTCGTCGTCGTCCGCCGCCAGGATCGCGGCGCACAGCGCGACGAACGCGAGCCCCACCGCCGGCATCTCCCAGTCCCAGTCGAGCGCGGCGTGGACCACGAAAAGAGTTCCCGCCGCGATCGCCCCGGCCACGGCCGGGTCCCCGCGCCGGCGCACCGCCGCCCAGCCGCTCCCGCCGAGAAACGCGCCCAGCAGCAGCAACCCGACGATGCCGAGCTCGGCGGCGGTTTCGATGTAGAGCGAGTGCGCGTCCTGCGCGGCCTCGGTGATGTCGCGATGCTCGAGCCAGATCGCCCCGAAGCCGTGGGCGCCGGTTCCGTGCAGCGGAGCCTTCGCAAAGCCCTCGGAGAGCGCGACGCCCCAGTACTTCGTGCGGTTGGTCTTGAGCGTGCGCAGGCGCGAGCGGTCCCGCGGTAGCGGCACGCCCTCCTCGGCGTCGGGCGCCTTCACGGGCTCGGGCAGCGCCGGCTCGGGCGCCGCCAGGCGCAGGCCCATGC
>JACCYP010000297.1 GCA_013696425.1 Thermoleophilaceae bacterium | reverse complement strand
CGCGGCGCGAGCGCGAGCGCCGTGAACAGCGCGGCGAGCGCGGCCGCCCCCGGCACCGCGTAGGCGAGGCGCCACGAGACGGCTTCGGTGAGCAGCCCGATCACGGGGTTGCCGGCGATCCAGGCGAGAGACTGCGCGCCCACCACGTAGCCCATCGCCTTGCCGGCCTCATCCGGCGTGAACCACGAGCCCACCCCGGCGAACCCGGCCGAGAGCAGGCACGCCACGCCGAGTCCGACGATGACCTGCGCCAGGTAGAAGGCCGCGATGCCGGGCGCTGCGGCGGCGCAGGCCGCGCCTGCCAGCGCGAAGCCCGCTCCCCAGATGATCAGCGGCCGCGGGCCGAGGCGGTCGAGCAGCGGGCCGATGGCCAGCGAGGTGGCCACCGCCGTGAGGGCGAGTATCGCCCGCGCCTGGCCCACGGCGCTCACCGAGGCGCCGAGCGAGTCGCCGATCTCCACGAGCAGCGGCGCGAGAATCACGATGCTCGCCTGCGTGGCGAGCGTGGCGAGCACGAGCGGGGCCAGCCGGCGGCGGCGAGACACCCCCTGAGATTGGCAGGGGGTGCCGGGCGGTTACTTCTTGGAGCGCTTCTTCTTGCGCGGCTTGGCCTTGCACTTCGCCGTCGCCTTGCGCTTGCTCGCGCCCGCCTTGCGCCTCGTCGCCTTGCGCTTCTTGGCCTTGCACTTCTTCCTGGCGGCCTTGCGCTTCTTGGCCTTCGACTTGGCCTTCACCTGCTGCCTGGGCTGCTGGGCCTGCGGCTGGGGCGTCGCGCCCGGTGCTGGAGCTGACCCCTGATTTCCGGGACCCGCCTCGCCGCCGCCCCCGGAACCGCCGCCCTGCCCGGAACCGCCGCCCTGCCCGGAACCGCCGCCCTGGCCGGGACCGCCGCCCTCTCCGGGATCAGGCTCCGGGTCCGGGCCGGGAGCCGGCTCCTCGCCGCCGCCCGCGAACGGAGTCGCGGCCGTGACGAGGGGCTTCTCGAACCCGCGGCCGTACTTCTCGCCGACGTTGCCCGGATCGCCCGGCAGCATCACCATCCGCTGCTCGGCCACGATCTCCGAGATCGGCACGGTCTGGCGGGCGTTGTCGGAGTCCACGAGGAACAGGATGTGCAGGCCGTGGGTGCCGATCGAGCCCTGGTAGAAGCGGCCGTCGTTGTCGACCGCGCCGTCCTCGGGCTTCCAGCACCTGCGTGGCTGGCCCTCGAACGTGCTTGGTTCGCTGCCCGAGCGGAGGTTCACCTTCGGGCCCGGATTGGTGCCGGTGCCGTCGTCGAAGCAGGAGTCGTCGCGGTAGTAGGGGAAGGCGGCCGCGGACTGTGCGCCGCCGCCCGGAGTGACGTCGGTGATCTTGTCGATCTGGTAGCGGTCGACGATCGTGCCGTTCGGCCCGCTCGTCTCGCTCCAGCCGAGTGCGGCGTTGGCGTCGCCGAAGGTGGCGTCAGGGACGTCCACGCTCTGGTGGTAGGGCAGCTTGCAGGCCTGGAACTGCTGGTAGAGCGTCCGGTAGGTCTGGTCGAAGGCGCCCGTGTCGTTCCCGTCGTAGCGGGGGTTGCAGGGGTCGTCGAGGTTGCCGTAGACCTCGTCGTTCTTGCCGTCGATCGGCACGCCCTCCGGCTTCGTCGAGTTGCGGAACGTGTCGACCTTGCCGGCGTTGAAGTCCCACTGGGCGTAGATACCGTCGAGCGGCGGGATCACGTGCACGCGCAGCCAGGTCTTCTGGCGCATCTCCTCGCGGTAGAAGCTCTCGCGGCGGATGACGTTGGTGCCGGAGTCGGCACCCCAGGTCTCGCGCAGGGTGCGCACCGGGCCGGACTTCTCGCCGAGCAGCGTGCTCGAGCCGCCCCAGTTGGTGTCCTCCTCCTCATAGCCGCAGCACGGCGTCTCGGAGCCGGGGTCCTGCGCGAACGCGCGGGCCTTCCAGCGGTCGACCAGGTCATCGCCGTAGGTCTGGCCGCCGTCGGGCGAGATCTTGATCTGGGTCATCAGCCAGCGGCCGTCGTAGCGGAACTTGAAGCGGTTGGTGGAGATCGTGGCGTAGTCGCGCGGGCGGCGGCGCTCGAGGACGGGCTCGCCGGCGTTCGGGTGGGGCGTGCCATCCGACTTCTTGTCGGGGTAGCGGACGACGTTTCCGTCCTCGTCGCAGACGATGCCCCTGGCGGCGTTGCCGTAGTTGTCGTAGGAGGACTCCGACTTCTCGAAGGTGTCGGAGATCGCGTCGCGCTCGTACTTCACGTAGCCGTTCTCCGCGTCGAAGGCGGCCTTCGGGCCGTCGGCCTTCGCCTTCATCACGTAGGCGTACTTGATCGTCCTGTTCGAGGCATCGGCCACGCGGACGGTCTGGGCCGCCTCTATGCCGCGGGGCAGCTTGGCGTCGGCAGGGGCCTCGTCGCCGGCGTCACTCGCCATGAAGGCGAGCTCGTCGTTTGAGTCGAGGCCCTTCACCGGATCGGTGGCGACGGGCGAGTCGGGGCGGGCCTGGCAGACGTTGTCCGGGTCGGACTCGGTCCAGCGAAAGCCCTCGCGCTCGTAGGCGTAGGTCGTGTGCTGGTCCTCACCCGAGTAGACCGAGAACCCCGACGCGGGGTTCGAGAGGTAGCGGGTGAACTGCTCGTCGACCTGGAAGGGGATCTGGACGAAGCGCTTGCCTGCGCCGTCGTAGCGGTAGCCGAGCAGGCGGTCCACCGGCGTGCCCTCGGGCTGGCCGAGAGCCGCGGTGTCGAACTCGGGCGTCGAGTAGTTGTTGTGCTTGCACTCGTCGGTCTCGGCGCCTGCGGAGATCGCGTTGTTGAACTCGTTCGGGTTGGTGAGCTTCTCGGCGTCGACGCTCACGTTGCAGCCGAAGAGGTCCTGCGCAGGGGCCTTCGCGGTCACGTTCTGGGGCACCGACCAGGTGCCGAGCTTCGATCCGTCGAGGATCACGGGCTCGGTGTCGCGTGCGGCGGGCACGGTGGGGTCGATGACGGCGTGGGCGGGCGCGGCGGCGAACGCGAGCGCGGCGAGGAAGGGGAGGAGGAGTCGCTTCATACCCCATGAACGGGCGACGGTGCGAGAACTGGCATCAGCCGTGGGTCGACCAAGTGCTACTTTGTGCGTCATGGCCACCGTCGGCATCCGGGAGCTGCGTCAGAACCTGAGCGTGTACCTCCGCCGCGTCGAGGAAGGCGAGTCGTTGCGCGTGACCGACCGCGGGCGCGAGGTTGCCCTGCTCGGGCCGTTACCGGAGCACCAGGGTCCGCTCGAGCGTCTGGAGGCCGAGGGGAAGCTGCGGCGTGGAACCGGGAGACTGGCCGACCTCGGCCCGCCGCTCGAGCACAAGGGCGAGATGTCGATCAGCGAGGCCCTCGAAGAACAACGCGAGGACAGCATCTGAGTCCTGGCGTCCTCTATCTCGACGCCTCGGCGCTGGTGAAGCTCGTGGTCACAGAGAACGAGTCTCAGGCCCTCTCCGATGCGGTAGCCGGCTGGCGGCACACCACCTGCGAGCTCGCAGTGATCGAAGTGGCCAGGGCCGCCGGCCGGGCGCACGGCGCCCGCGAGACGAGGGCGAGGGTCGATGCGCTCTTCGCCGAAATTGACCTGATCGTGCCGACGGGCGAGGTGGTGCGCCGAGCGCGCGAGGTCGCGCCCACGATGCTGCGCAGCCTCGACGCGATCCACCTGGCCACGGCCCTGTCGCTGGGTGAGAGCCTCGGCGCCTTCGCCACCTATGACCGTCGCCTGGCCGACGCGGCCCGCGACGCCGGCCTCGACGTGGTCGCTCCGGGCGCTCGCTAGGCGATCTTGGCGATCACGTCGCCGGTGTTGATCGAGCCGCCCTCGGTGACCGAGAGCTCCTCGACCGTGCCTGCGCTCGGCGCGGTGATTTCGTTCTCCATCTTCATCGCCTCGATCACGCAGATGAGCGCGCCCTCCTCGACGGTGGCGCCCTTCTCGACGGCCACCTTCAGCACGCCCCCCTGCAGCGGTGA
>JACCYP010000165.1 GCA_013696425.1 Thermoleophilaceae bacterium | reverse complement strand
GCGCGAAGGGCTTCACCATCGCCGCCGCGCCGATCAATGCGAGGCCGGCGCTCGGGCGGCCGGTGGCCACCAGCAGGATCGCGATCGCGGCCGGCGCCGCGGCGAGCATCTCGAAGTGGTTGCGCGCGATCGCTCCGATCAGCAGCGGGAACAGCGCCCAGCCGTACATGGCGATCCGCCCGTTCCCGCCCGCGAGGTCGGTGAGCCGGCCCACCGCCAGCATCCCGGCGAGGGCGAATGCGAAGTTGAGCAGGCCGAGTCCGGCGAGGAACGAGTCTTGGTCGGCCGTCCCACCGAGGCCCGCCAGCGCGAGGGCCGGCCAGGCGAGCGGCGGGTACTCGAACGGGAAGTCGGCGTAGGGCAGGTTGCCGGCGAGGAAGAGCCGCGCGAAGTCCTGGAGCACGGGGATGTCACTCACCGACTCGTCCGACCACGGCAGGAACGCGGCACTCACGAGGAACGCGGCGCCCATCAGTACCGCCGGCCCGGCGGCGCGGCGCGGTCTCAAGCGACCGGCTGGAGCTCCGCGCTCGCCCGCTCGCGGGCGGGGACGGAGGGGAGCGCTGCCCGCGCGCCGGGACCGGCGTGCTCGGAGAAGAGCGCCACGAGCGCGAACGGGAAGAACCACACGATGTAGAGGTAGAACCAGTAGGTCATGCCGAGCTGGAGCGCGAGGAGCACGGCCGCGCCCAGTGCGGCGATCTGCACCGGGCTGCGCGTACGCGGTACGAACGCCAGGGACGCGGCGAGCAGCACGGCGAGGATCCTCACCGCCGCGTGGAGGGACGGGAGTTCGTACTGGCCCCAGATCGAGAACGGCGCATCGCGGTCGAGCTGGTTCCCGATCGTGCGGTCCCAGAAGCCCTCGAGCCCCGCGGGCGGGAGGAAGGCGAGCACGAGCAGGGCCGCCACGGCACCGAACGTGAGCGCGAAGCCGACCGCGGCCTTCGGCCGCCACGGGCCCCGGCCGGTGGCGAAGAGCGGCGCCAAGGCGATGGGCGCGAACTTGACCGCGGTGGCGAGCGCCAGCATCGCCCCGCGCGCGGGCGCGGAGGTGATGACGAGCAGCGTCCCGACAAGGAGCAGCGCCACGAGCGAGTCGTTCGAGTTCGATTCGAGTGCGAACAGGGAGTAGGGGAACGCGGCCCATCCGTAGGCGAGCGCGACCCCGAGCGTGGTGCCGGCGGGCCCGTCGCGCAGCCGCCGCCCGAGCAGAAACAGCCCGAGCAGGGTGAGCAGGTCGAAGGCCACCGACGCCGCATGCGCCGCCGGCAGGTCGTCCCACGAGCCGCTCCACGGCAGCGCCTGCTCGAACGGAACGTACGCCAGATACGCGGCGGGCCCGTAGGTATCGCCGTGCTGGTTGTCCTCCGGGAACTTGCCGTCATAGAGCTCCTCGCCGTCCATGATCCGGTCGGCGCCGATCACGCCCGCGTAGCCCACGTCGATCACGTTCGCGTCCGCCACGTTCAGCGCCACTCGAAAGCCGACGAGGAACACGAGCGCCATCGCCACAACGACCACGGGGAACACGGGGATGAGCGGTCCCGCGCGCTCGCGCGGGCGGAATCCGGCCCACAGCAGGCGCAGCAGCAGGTAGACCAGCAGGGGATAGACCAGCGGCACCGACGTCGAGATCTCGCCGCGGTTGAAGAAGATGTGCGAGACCCCGAACCCGATCAGCACGAGCAGGTCGAGGTGCAGCAGCCGAAACGGCCGGCGGGGATCGAAGAACGGCGCGAGGAAGAGGATGCAGAAGGGAATCCACACGTACGGCGCGTTCACCTTGCGCCCGAACGCGCCCTCGTAGCCGCGCGCCATCTTCCACGCCACCTGCGGGCCCGTCCACGACTCGAACACCCCGCCGGTGCGATCGTCGATCCGCACCTGCGCGAGCTCCTTCCGCCCGTTGAAGAAGCTCACCTGCCAGCGGCCGGGGCCGTCGGTGTAGGCGCTCGGAACGAGCTTGGGGTGCGAGCGGTACTCCCCACGGACCTTCGCGTCGCGTTTCGCGATCGCGATCACCTGCTTGGCCGAGCGCTTGTAGTTCGCCGGCGCCTCCGTCTGGGAGGCAGGGGCAACCAGCTCCGCCGGGGCGAGCGGCGCGAGGAGGGCTAGGAGCCCTACCGCGAGGAGGAGCGAACGCTTCGCCCGAAGCTCCACATCTTGTTCCCGACGAAGTTGAGGGGCGTCGCCGCGGCGATCGAGATCGCCTGCGCGGGCACCTCCGGCATACCGCGTGAAACGAGCAGCTCGAGCATCGACGCAGCAAAGAGGAACGCGCCGGTCGAGACCGCGAAGAAGCGGGCCGCCTGGAACCCGGCGTGGCCATCGCCGGCCCCGAAGGTCCAGTGGCGGTTCCACCAGAAGTTGTTCAGCACCGCGACCACGAACGCGCACGTCGCGGCGGGGAGGTGGTGCATGCCGCCGAACTCCACCGCGAGGGCGAAGACGGCGAGGTTGACCGCGTACCCCGAGCCACCTACCGCGCAGAACTTCACCAGCTGCACCCAGTTGTGAGGACGGAAGAGACCGTGCCGTACGCGCGTGTGCACGCGGATCGGAGGCGAGGCCGCGGCTACGGCGGACTCGTCGCTCATGGGTCTGAGGATACGGCGAAGTGCTCCAGGATGAGCGGGGTTACGTCGCGGATCGCCCACTGTGGGCGCGCGTCGGCCGAGGCGGGTCCGGTGCCGCACATGATCAGGACACCCTCGGAGTCGCCCTTGTGGAGGGAGCCATGGCTGCCGCCGCCCACGTGGTCGGAGCCGCCCCAGTCCACAAACTCGTGGCCGGGCTCGGCCGAGATCACGAGATCGCCCGCCCCGGGGCAGTCGAGCGCCGACCACAGCCGCGACAGAGCGTCGGGGTAGGCATCGCAGTACACGTGCTCGGCGCCGGCGGTCAGGTCCAGAGCGGCGTGGTCGCCATCGATCGACCATTGCTCACCGCGACGGTCGCGCAGCCCGCCCCCCGGCGAGAACCGCAGCGCTCCGCGCGGGGTCCACACCGCCACCTCGTCCTCCTCGCGCCACGCCACCACGTCGATGCCGCCCTTGCCCTCGAGATCGCGCGCGATCTGCGGGGTGAGCTCGGCGCGCCTGTCGGGATCGAGCACGTAGACCATCGCCGAGCGGGCGGCCGGGCACACGGCGATCTGCGCCTCCGCCGGCAGCGTGTCCGCGGGCTCGAGCACGCGCCAGTCCGCCAGCATCCCGGCGAGGTTGATGCGGTCCAGGACGTCGGTCTGGGAGTGGTCGGACATCACGATCACGGCGTGGTCATCGAGGAACGCGTCCGCGCCGCCGGCCGCGTGGAAGATCCGCTCGATCGCGCGGTCGGCCACACCGATGGAGGTGAGCTGCCCCTCGGGCCCGTGCTTGTGGGACCAGGTGTCGTTGTCGGGCAGTGAGAAGAGCATGAAGTCGAAGAGGTCGTTGTCCACGAGGTAGGCGCCGACGCAACCGGTGTGCTGGTCGCGCTGGCCCGGCATCCCGAGCGTCGACCGGCAGCCGGTGGTGCGCGAGGAGAACAGGTCGGCGTAGAAGAGCTCGGTCGGCCCCCAGACCGGGTGGCGGAAGTTCGCGGCGCGCGCGAGGCGCGAGTAGAAACCCGTCTCCCCCACCTCATGGCGGTGGCGCCCACGGTAGATCAGGTAGGTGGTGCAGGCCGTGCGCAGGCCCTCATCGTCGAGGTGCTCGAACACCGTCTTCACGTCCCGGGAGAGGTGGGACATGTTCATGTTGTAGACCGTGTCGTAGAGCGACCGGAAGACGCCGAAGGCGCGCGTCGCGGGAAACGAGGAGCCGTACTCCACGTAGCGCTCCTCGCCCCGGTGGAACCAGTTCATGGACGGGATGTGATGCCCGGCCGGGCCGTACCCCGTGGCGATCGAGCCCGACGCACAGGGAGTGACCGAGGGGAACGAGGACACGCAGTCGCGCACGTAGGTGCCACGTTCGATCAGCGTCTGCAGAGCGGGCGCGGTGCCCTCCGCGATCGCGCGGTCGAGCATGCCGGGATGCAGCGAGTCGATGACCGCGAGAACGAGCTTCTTTGGCTTGGCCACAGCTACTTGAGGATGCGGAGGCCCGCGTATTTCTGATCATCCTTGCGGCGCGAGGACACCAGCAGGTAGGCGAGCCCGGCCAGGAAGAGGAGAGCGAGCGGACCGAACAGAACCGACAGCCCGGCCACCGCGAGGGACGCGGCGTCGGCATAGAGCGTGATGGAGGAGGAGGCGCCCGAACCCTTGAGGCGGCGGCGGGCGCCGGAGAAGAACGCGGCGGATGCGAACCAGCCGAGTGCGGCCGCCCCCGCGCCGATCAGCAGGCCGATCCAGCCCGCGCCGCCGCCGTGCTCGACCGAGCCGGCGCACATGAGCGCTCCGAGCACCACGGCCACGAACAGGAGTCCCCGCTCGAGCGAGGAGCGCCCGCCGTCGGGGGCATCGGCGGCGGGGGAGCGGCTCGCGAGGTAGGAGACCACCGCCAGCCCGAGAACCACAACCAGGAAGCCCGGTTTCTCGAGGAAGGAATAGTCGGTGCCCTCGAAGTCGATACCGGCGTCCGCCCTCGCGAGCGCGCCGACCAGCAGCGGCGGCAGGAACGGCCGGATGCCCGTTCCGGCGGCGATTCCCGCCCCCTGCGTGGTGTCGATGAACAAGCTCATGGCCGGTAGCCTGCGAGGAGCGGCATGACGATAGACGACCGAAAGCGCGGTCCCGTCCCGCCGAGGTCGACCTCGCGTGACCTCGAGCGGTACGCGGGCCTGTTCGCGGCCCGCACCCGGGTCATGAACTCCTCTGCCATGCGCGACATGATGGCCATCACCGCGCGCCCGGAAGTTATTTCCCTGGCCGGTGGTCTCCCGGATACGAGCTCGTTCCCGCCGGCCACCTTCGCGGCGGTGACCGCACGCATCGCGCACGAGTCGAGCGCCAAGGCGCTCCAGTACGGGCCCACCGAAGGCCTCGACGAGACCATCGACTGCATCGTCGAGGTGATGGCCGAAGAGGGCATCAAGGCCGACCCGGGCGACGTGATGGTGACCACCGGCGGGCAGCAGGCGCTCGACCTGATGGCGAAGATCCTCATCGACCCCGGCGACGTGATCGTGGCCGAGGCGCCGAGCTACCCCGGCGCGCTCAACGCCTTCTCCGCCTACCAGGCGGACGTCGTGCAGGTGGAGACCGACGACGATGGCCTGCGCATCGACCTGCTCGAGGAGCTGCTCGACCGGCTCGAGGGCGAGGGGCGGCGACCGAAGTTCATCTACACCGTGCCGACGTTCCAGAACCCCGCGGGCGTGACGATGTCGGTGCCGCGCCGCCGCCGGCTCGTGGACGTCGCGCGCGAGCGCGAGATGCTCGTGGTCGAGGACAACCCCTACGCGCTGCTCCGCTACGAGGGCGAGCCGCTTCCGAGCCTGCTCGAGCTCGACGGGGGCGAGTACGTGATGTACATCGGCACGTTCTCGAAGATCCTCTCGCCCGGCATCCGGCTCGGCTGGATCGTGGCGCCGCCGCCGGTGCTCGAGAAGGTGAACCTCGGCAAGCAGGCGGCCGACCTCTGCACCTCCACGCTCTCGCAGCTGATGGTGCAGGCCTACTTCGAGGAGAGCCGCTGGCAGGACTACGTGGCCTCCCTCACCGACATCTACCGCGACCGCCGCGACGCCATGCTCGGCGCCCTCGAGGAGTTCTTCCCGCCGGAGGCCGAGTGGACCCACCCCGGCGGTGGCCTGTTCATCTGGGCGACGCTGCCCGACTTCGTGGACACCACCGCACTGCTCGCCCGCGCGCTGCGCGAGAACGTGGCCTTCGTGCCCGGCGAGGGCGCGTTCCTCGACGGCCGCGGGCACAATGCGATGCGGCTCAACTTCTCAGCCTCCAGGGAGGACGAGATCCGCGAGGGCATCCGCCGGATCGGCGAGGTCGTGAAGGAGCAGGTGGCGCTCTACGGCACGCTCACCGGTCGCCCGGCGCCCAAGAAGGAGCCTGCTGCTCCCGAGGAAGAGGGCGGGCGTGTGCTGCGGCTCCCGCAACGGGCGCAGCGCAGGGACCGGGCCGAAGAAAGTTGAGCCGGGTGGCGGTTCTGAAGGGGGGCACCTCGCTGGAGCGCGGGGTGTCGCTGCGCTCGGGCGCACGGGTCGAGGACGCACTGGAGCGGCTCGGCCACGACGTGATCTCCATCGACGTCGGGGCGGAGCTCATCACCGACATCCGGGACGCGGGTGCGGACGTCGCCTTCGTGGTGCTGCACGGCCGCGACGGCGAGGACGGCACGGTGCAGGAGCTGCTCGAGATCCTCGGCGTTCCCTACACCGGCTCGGGCGTGCTCGGCTGCATGCGGTGCGCCGACAAGGTGCTCACCAAACAACTGCTCCGCGAGGCCGGCCTGCCGACGCCCGACTTCTTCGCCTTCAACGAAACCGCGTTCAAGCAGCTCGGCGCCGCCGGGGCGCTCCCCGCCATCGAGGAGCGGCTCACCTTCCCGATCGTGGTGAAGCCGGCCGGGCAGGGGTCCGCCCTCGGCATCTCGTTCGCGGCCGCCGCCGGCGACGTGCCCGCGGCGCTCATGAACGCGTTCTCCTACGACACGCGGGTGCTGCTCGAACGTCACGTGAAGGGGCGCGAGCTGGCGGTGTCGATCCTCGAGGGCCCGGGCGGCCCCGAGGTGCTGCCGATCGTCGAGGCTGTGCCGCGCGAGTCGGACTTCTATGACTTCGAGGCGCGCTACGAGATCGGCCGCACGAAGTTCGAGTGTCCCGCGGAGCTCGGCGACGAGGCAACGGAGCTGGTGGGCTCGACCGCGCTCGCGGTCTACCGGCTGCTCGGGTGCTACGGCTTCGCGCGCGTGGACATCATGCTCGACGAGGTCTCCGGCGAACCGCTCGTGCTCGAGACGAACGCCATCCCCGGGCTCACCGAGACCAGCCTGCTCCCACAGGCCGGGGAGGCGGCCGGGATCGCATTCGACGATCTGGTCGGGCGGGTGCTAGAGCTGGCGTTCGCCCGCGCCGGCGCCTCCGCCTAGTCCTCCCCGGCGAAGTCCTCCGGTGAGACCTCATCCAGGAAGTCCTTGAACTTCTCGACGACCTCCTCGGTGTCCTCGACCTCGTGCTCGAACTCGATCGCGGACTCGGCGATCACGTCCTCCGCGGCGAAGATCGGAGCCTCGGTCCTGACGGCGAGCGCGAGCGCGTCGGAGGGGCGCGAGTCGATCTCGATCTCGCGGCCGTTCAGCGCGAGGGTGATCGACGCGTAGAAGGTGTTCTCGCGCAGATCGGTGACCGCGACCTTGGTGCAGGACACCTCGAGCTCGCCGAGCACGTCGCTGATCAGGTCGTGGGTCATGGGCCGCGGGGTGTTCGCACCCTGGAGCTTCATGAGGATGGCTGCGGCCTCGGGATGGCCGATCCAGATCGGCAGGAACTTGTTCCCGTCGCGGGTCTTCAGGAGCACGATCGGCTGCTTGCCCACCATGTCGAAGCTCACCCCGTAGATGACCATCTCCTGCATGCGGCTGGAGTCTAGTCGCGGGGCCTACCAGCGAGGGTGCGCAGCGAGGGTCTCCCCGGCCTCCTCAGCGCGCACGTACGGGCGATTCGCGAGGAAGGCGCGCGCCTCCTCCACCGCGGCGTCGGTGGCATACCCGCCCCCGACCTTCCGGAGGCCGTGTCTCACGGGCAGGGCATCCACCACGCCGATCGGCCAGCCACGCTCCGCGGCGAGGGCCGACCAGTGCAGGTCGAGGCCCCAGCCCATCTGCAGCGGCGGGAACGGCAAGAGCGTGTCGAAGGTACTCGAGTGGAAGGCCGCGAGCGGTCCCTGCTCGACGAAGCGGGTCTCGCGCACGACCGATCCCCACTCCCTACGCGTGACCTCCCACGCGCCGTGGGAGCGGCGGCGCTGCGCGGGCTGGGCGATGCGGAGATCGAAGCGCTCCGCGAGGAAGATGAAGCCGTCGAGGAAGCCGCGCGGCAGCGCGACGTCGTCGTCCACGAGCAGCAGCCAGTCATGCCCCTGTGCAGGGGTTTCCTCGAGCAGGGCGTTCACGTTCTCCCACTTTCCGCGGTCCCCGGCCTCGGTGGTGCGGATGGTGATGTCGTGGCGGGAACGCGCGAGGTCGGCGCGGGCGGCGGGCATCAGGTTCGGCACGTCGGTGCGCTCGACGCCTACGGCCAGGACGCTGCGAGTGGGGGGCTCGGCGCGCGCCTCGCGCGCCAGGCGACGGGGCACCGCGCGCGCCAGGAGCGCGGCGTCCATGACGAAATCGCGCACCGAGGCCTTCGGGCTCGTGACGGTGCCGCTCGAGGTGGAGAGAAAGTCGTCGCTCACGGCTGCCCGTCCGCCCTCCTCGCGGTGACGACGCCGATGTTCTCCGC
>JACCYP010000293.1 GCA_013696425.1 Thermoleophilaceae bacterium | reverse complement strand
CGGCATCGCCGGGCGGGTAGAGCACGCCGCATTCGGGCGTCACGATCTCGGCCGGCCCGCCCGCGGCGGGGGCCACGACCGGCGTGCCGCTCGCGAGCGCCTCCACCAGCACGAGCCCCCACGGCTCGACGTCGGAGCCGTGGATCAGGCAGCCCGCCTCGCGCAGGGCGGCCGTCGGATCACTGATCGGTCCCGTGAACATCACCTCGGGGCCCGCCCGCTCGCGCAGCCGGCGCTCGAGCGCCTCGCCATCGTTCCCGAGTGGCGCGCCCGCGATCCGCAGCGGCACCCCCGCACGCTCCGCGGCTTCGATCGCCACCTCGGGCCGCTTCCAGTCGACGATCGCCCCGAGCAGCAGCGCGTGCCCGCCGCCGGGGCCGGGGTGGAAGCCGTCGAGGTCGACGCCCGGGTGGATCACATGCGCGCTCTCGAGGCCAAGGTCGCGCGCGACGGCGCCGGACACGCACACAACCTTGTCGGCGCGCCGGGCAGCACGGCGCACGGCGCGTCCCGTCGCGCCGGGGGGTAGCAGGTCGTTGTGCTGGAAGAGCACTCGCTGGCTCTCGGGGGCGCCCGCGGCCGCGGCGAGCATCGACCGCATTCCCCACGCCACCAGGGTGTCCGGGCGCAGGGTCCGGCAGAGGAAGCGGATCTCGCGCGCGTGGCCGGCGATCCGCAGCGGCGCCGCGATCCGGTCGCGCGCGCTGGCGCGCACGTCGATCGGGCGCTCGCGCAGCGGCAGCACGCGCAGGCCGGCCGCGCGCGCCGACTCGGCCAGTGCGCCATCCGGGCAGGCGATCAGCGGCGGAGGGTCGAGGCGCCGTGCGACGTCCACGAGCAGGCGCTCGGCGCCACCGCCGAGGCCCGTATAGGAAACGAACAACGCCCTCGGCACGGCGGCCGACGCTACCAGCGCCGTACCGGCCTCGGCGGGGCCTAGTCTCCGCACGTGGCCGATCGGCTCTCCTTCCCGCGCGCTGAGCTGCGCGGCCGCACGGCGCGCGGCGCGATCGTGAACGGGTTCTTCCTCGGCGGAGCCGAGGCGCTGGTGCTCGCCCAGGGGCTGATCGTGACGGCGATCCTCGGGCCGCGGGCGATCGGCCTCTACGGGATCGTGACCACGACGGCGATGACGCTGGTGGCGCTCAAGCGGGTGGGCATCGACGAGGCGTTCGTCCAGCAGGACGAGGCGGGCCAGGAGGAGGAGTTCCAGCGGGCGTTCTCGGTCGAGCTCGTCGTCTCGGCCGCGTTCTCGGCGGTGATCGCGCTGTCCGCTCCGCTCGTGGCGCTGGTCTACGGCGACGAGCGGCTGCTGGCGCTCACGCTCGCCGTGTCCTACCTCCCGCTGGCCTTCGCGCTGCAGGCCCCGGGCTGGATCTTCTTCCGCCGGATGGAGTTCATGAAGCAGCGGCTGCTGCAGGCCATCGTGCCCGTGGTGACCTTCGTGGTCACGGTGCCCCTGGCGATCGCGGGGATGGGGGTGTGGAGCCTCGTGATCGGCCCGTTCGTCGGCAACGTGGCGGCCGTGATCGCGGCCGCCGCCGTCTCGCCCTATCCGCTGCGGGTGAAGTGGTCGCGCGACGCCGCGCGCCGCTACCTGCGCTTCTCGTGGCCGATCTTCGTCGCGGCCTTCGCGCTGCTCGTGGTGCAGCAGGGCCAGATCCTCGCCTTCGACCTCGACTCCGGCCTCGCGGCGGCTGGCTTCATCACGCTCGCCTTCACGCTCACGCGCTACGCCGATCGTGCGGACCAGATCCTCACCACGACGATCTACCCGGCGATCGTGGCCGTGAAGGACCAGCTCGGGACGCTGCGCGAGATCTACGTGAAGTCGAACCGCGTGACGCTGATGTGGGCGCTGCCGTTCGGTGCAGGGTTCGTGCTGTTCGCGCCCGATCTCGTGAACATCGTGCTCGGCGAGGAGTGGCAGCCGGCGATCGTGTTGATCCAGGGGCTGGCGGCCGCCACGGCCCTCCAGCAGCTGGGCTACAACTGGTTCAGCTTCTACCGCGCGCGCGGCGAGTCCTCGGCGCAGAACGTCGAGTCCGTCGTGCTGGCCGGGACCTTCCTCGCCTTCGCCATCCCCGGGCTGCTGCTATGGGGCTTCGAGGGCTTCGTGTGGGGACGGATCGCGAACGTGCTGGCGGTGCTCGTGGTGCGCCGCGCGCTCACGCGGCGGCTGCTGCCGGGGGTCGAGCCCTTCGCCCTGCTGCTGCGCGGCCTCGTGCCGGTGGCGCTCGCGGTGGCACCCGTCGTTGCGCTGCGGCTCGCGCTGTGGGGAGG
>JACCYP010000278.1 GCA_013696425.1 Thermoleophilaceae bacterium | reverse complement strand
CGGCATCGGCTACACGGTGAGCCTGCTCATCGCCCGGCTCGCCCTCTCGGACCCCGCCGCTCAGGAACAGGCCGCCGCCGCGGTCCTGATCGCTTCCACGATCGCCGCGATCGTGGCCGCCTGGCTGCTGCGGCGCCGGCCCACGATCGCAGAGCGGGAGGGTGGCCGGCAATCGCCAGACCGGTGACGGGGGGCGTCCGCGGGGCGGTGGCGCCGCGTGTCAGGATCACTGGCGCATGCCGCGCGCGTCCAAGACCAAGCGCGACCGCAGCCGTGAGGCCGCGCGCGAGGCCGTCGCCCAGGCGGGCACCATCCCGGGTGCACCGTCCGAGCCCGCGGTTCGGGGCCGGGGCTCGGACCCGTTCAGCGCCGAGCTGCGGCGCCGCGAGGTCCTGCCGCTGCTGGTGCTCCACCTGATAACCGAGGGGCCAACCTACGGAAACCAGCTCATGGAGCGGATAGCCGGGATGACCGAAGGCGTGCTGTCGGTGAACCCGAACACGATGTACCCGCTGCTGCGCACCCTCGAGTCCGACGGCCTGATCTCGGGGGAGTGGGAGCACCCGGAGCGCCGCAGTCGCCGCTACTACACGCTCACCGACGCGGGGCGCGAGGAGTACGACCGCCTCGTGGGTGAGATCCGGCCCTTCCTCACCTCGCTGTCGCACTCGATCGAGGAGATCGTGAAGGAGGTCTACGGATAGGCATCGCGCGGCAGGAGACCGTCGTGCCGCTGGCCCCCGAGGCCGCCTTCGCCCTTTGGACCGATGTCCAGCGGTGGGCCTCGTTCGTCGAGGGCTTCGCCCACGTGCTCGAGTTGAAGGGCGACTGGCCCCACGCCGGCTCGCGGCTCACCTGGAAGTCGATTCCCGAGGGCCGCGGGACGGTGCTCGAGCAGGTCACCGAGTCGCTGCCCGGCCAGACGTTCGTCACGCAGGTGCACGAGGAGCGCCTCACCGGCATCCAGACCGTGCGCTTCGCCGAAGACGCCGAGGGTGCCTACGTGGAGCTCCAGCTCGACTACGAGCTCAGCCGGGAGGACGGCCTCAAGAAGATCGTCGATGTCCTGTTCGTGCGCCGCGCGCTGACCGATGCGCTCGCCCGCACGCTCATGCGCTTCCGCACCGAGGCCATCGAGGACGCGGAAGCCGCCGTACGCGCCGCACGCGAGCGGCGGTAGGGTTCCGAGCCCCCTATTGGAGGTCGGATGTTCGTTTTCAAAGCCGCAGTCGTCGGGGCGGGAACCATGGGCGGGGAGATCGCCCAGGTGATCGCCGCCGCCGGCATACCCGTCGTCCTGAAGGACGTCGACCAGAAGTTCGTCGACCAGGGCCTCGAGAAGGCCAAGTCCGTGACCGAGGGCCAGCTCGGCGGCCTGGTGAAGAAGGAGAAGATCACCGAGGAGCAGGCGGGCACGCAGGCGCAGGAGATCCTCGGGCGCATCCACGGCACCACCGAGTACGAGGGCTTCGGCGACGTCGACTTCGCGATCGAGGCCGTGCCGGAGCGGATGGAGATCAAGCGCGCCGTGTTCGGCGAGCTCGACGCCGTCACGCCCGGCCACGCGATCCTCTCCTCGAACACCTCCTCGCTGTCCATCACCGAGATGGGCGAGGCCACCTCGCGCCCCGAGAAGGTGGTCGGCTTCCACTTCTTCTACCCCGCGTCGGTGATGCGGCTGATCGAGGTGATCGAGGGTGATGACACCTCCGACGAGACGCTCCAGGCGGCGTCGAACTTCGTGCAGCAGATCCGCAAGCAGCCGATCCGCTGCGGGGAGGTGCCCGGTTTCGTCGTGAACCGCATCCTGAACTCGGCGGTGTCCGAGATCTGGCGCGTGACCGAGGAGGAGGGCCTCGACTACAAGGAGGTCGACAAGGTCGTCCAGGAGTCGAAGACCACCCCGATGGGGCCGTTCTTCCTCACCGACCTGCTCGGCCTCGACACCGTCCTGCACGTTGCCGAGCACCTACAGGAGAGCTACGGGCCCGAGCGGTTCTACGTCTCCTCCAAGATGAAGGAGCTGGTCGAGGCCGGAGATCTCGGCCAGAAGACCGGAAAGGGTTTCTATGAGCACGGCTAGCCAGTCGGGCACCGACACGCTGGTCGAGCGCTTCGGCCTGAAGGCACTCGTTGAGTGCTGCCTCGTCCTCGAGGAGGACGTGGCTCAGATCAAGGACATCGACGTCGGCATGATGGCCGGGGCGGGCATCCTGCCCGGGCCCTTCGCGCGCGCGGACGCCCAGGGCCTCGACGACGTGCTCGCGGCACTCGAGCGCGCGCAGGCCGAGTGGGGCGACGCGTTCGAGCCGCCGCTCATCCTGCGCCGCCTGGTGGCGCAGGGCCGGCTCGGGCAGAAGACCGGCCAGGGGTTCTTCCCCTACCCGCAGCCCGACGAGGGCCAGGCTCGTGAGACGATCGCTCTGGAGACGCGCGGCGATGTCGGCATCATCTGGCTGAACCGCCCGCCGGCGAACCCGCTCTCCCCCGAGGTGATCAAGGAGCTGACCGCGCTTTGGGACGAGATCGACGGCAAGCTGCGCTCGGTGGTGATCGCGTCTTCGAACCCGTTCACGTTCTCGGCGGGCGCGGACATCAAGGCGTTCACCAAGATGGATCCGCAGACCGACGGCCGTGAGCTGCTCGAGTCGGCACACCGGTTCATGCGCGGGATGGAGAAGTCCTCGACGGTCACGATCGCGGCGGTGAACTCGCTCGCCTTCGGCGGCGGGTGCGAGCTCGCGATGGCGTGTGACTTCCGCATTGCCGCGGAGTCGGCCACCTTCGGCCAGCCCGAGATCAACCTCGGCATCATCCCCGGCTTCGGCGGCACCCAGCGCCTGCCGAAGCTCGTGGGCGAGGGCAAGGCGCTCGAGATGAACATCGTCGGCGACCCGATCGGAGCCGGCGAGGCCTACGAGTACGGCCTCGTGAACCAGGTCGTTCCTGACCACGAGCTGTTCGACACCGCACTCGCGTGGGCGCGCAAGCTCGCCGAGAAGGCGCCGCTCGCCGTTGAGCAGATCAAGAAGGTGTCGGCCCAGCCGACGCTCGACGAGGGCCTGAAGGTCGAGGGCGAGGGCTTTGCCACCGTCTTCGGATCCGAGGACGCGAAGGAGGGGATCGGGGCATTTCTCGGCAAGCGCACGCCGAAGTTCCAGGGCAAGTAGCCCACCTCGCCGAGCTCCTGCGGGAGGCCGAGTCGGCCGTCGTCCTCACGGGCGCCGGCATCTCGGTGCCCTCCGGCATCCCGGACTTCCGCAGCCCCGGCACGGGCCTGTGGGAGAACGTGAACCCGATGGAGGTCGCCCACATCGACGTCTTCCGCCGCAGCCCGGACAAGTTCTGGCGCTTCTACGGCGATCGCTTTTGCTCGCTCCAGGACAAGGTGCCGAACGGCGCCCACGCGGCCCTGTCGGAGCTCGAGTCCGCCGGGATGCTGCGCGGCGTGATCACCCAGAACGTAGACCGCCTGCACCGCCGGGCCGGGTCGCGCAACGTGATCGAGGTGCACGGCTCCATCGCACGCAGCGTGTGCATGGAGTGCGGCGGCTACGTGGCGCTAGACGACGTGCTCGAGCAGCTCGAGTCAGGCGTGGGAACGCCCGAGTGCCGCGCCTGCGTGTATCCGCTGAAGCCCGACGTGGTGCTGTTCGGGGAGATGCTTCCCGAGCAGGCGATGGCCGATGCCTACGCGCTCGCGGCCGAGGCCGACCTGATGGTGTGTGTCGGCTCCTCGCTCGAGGTGTTCCCGGTGGCCTCGCTGCCGGAGGTCACGCTCGACGCGGGCGGGACGCTTGCGATCGTCACGCAGGGTTCGACGCCTTACGACGATCGTGCCGACGTGAAGCTCGAGGGCGACGTGGTCGCCGAGCTCCAGTCGGTCGTCGCCGCGCTCGGCTAGCCAGGGGTCTAGTCGTGCGTCGAGTAGAGGTGTGAAAAGCGCGGGTCGACCTCGCCGAGCGGGCGCCCGTTGATCCACGCCCTCCCGCTGTAGGCCTCTTCCCGCCTCTTCATCTCGATCACGCGCTCCATGCGCGTGTCGCGCTTACGACGCTCGTTTCGGCTGATGATTGTGGCTCGCTCCATGTGAAGCATCTTCGGCGTTTCCATCCGGGCCTCCCATGGACCGATGGCGGAAATGGACGAACGGAGGATCTACCGTTTGTCCTAAGGCGAGGTGAAGAGGCGGTGAACTAGCGTGCGTCGTCGAGCGCGCGCCGGCGGCAGGCGGCCCGCATCAGCCCGACGGCCTCGGCGAGGGCCCTCGTCGCGTCGGGCGAGGGTTCGCCGGTGAGCGCGGCGTTGGCGGCCTCGCTGACCGCCGCCCGCAGGGGGGGCAG
>JACCYP010000271.1 GCA_013696425.1 Thermoleophilaceae bacterium | reverse complement strand
CACTCGAGCAGGCGGGCGAGATCCACGGCGTGGCCGATGTCCTCGCCGAGCACGATCGCGCCGTGGTTCGAGAGCAGCGCGGCGCTGCGGCCCTCCAGGGCGGCGAGCGCCGCCTCGGCCAGCTCGGGTGTGCCGAAGGTGAGGTAGGGCGTGGCACGCACCGGGCCGCCGAAGAGCGTCATGGCGTAGTGGACCACTGGCAGCTCCTCGACCACGCAGCCGGCGGCGCATGCCTTGGGGGAGTGGGTGTGGACCACCGCGCCCGCGCCGTGGGTGCGCATCGCTCGGAGGTGGATGGCGAGCTCGGAGGTGGGGGAGGGCCCGGCGCGCACCTCGCCGGACTCGACGTCGACCGCGGAGATGTCGGCGGGGGCGATGTCGCCGAGCACCGCCCCGGTGGGCGTCACGAGCGCGACTTCGCCCACCCGCACGCTCGCATTGCCGGCCGTGCCGTGGACGAGGCCCTCGGCGGCGAGCCGCCGGGCGGCCGTGGCGAGCTGCTCGCGCTCCTGCTGGTACTCCATGGGCGGGACGCTATCGGCGGGGCTAGCGATACTTGAGGTCTGCCCCGGTAGCTCAGTGGACAGAGCGTCGGCCTTCTAAGCCGGTGGTCGGAGGTTCGAATCCTCCCCGGGGCGTCATCAGAATGTCCTCGGTATCCGTCGCGAGGGAGTCTGATCCTTGCAATGGGTCCGCAGCGTGTACGAACATGTGTTCGTGCCTCATCGCGCTACGCGAGCTCCTCGACGAGGCCGCGCCGGACATCGAGCGCCGCGGCATCACGCTGCTTGGCATCACGATCTCCAACCTCGACGGCGGCGACCCGGAGGCCCAGCTCGCGCTCGCGGTGCCCGAGCCCGCCGACGGGATAGCTTCCCGCCCATGACCGACCAACCCGCAGTGCTCACTGAACGACGGGGCCCCGTCCTCGTGATCACCCTCAACCGCCCGGAGGTCCGCAACGCGGTGAACGCCGCGCTCGCGGAGGGAATCGGCAGGGCACTCGACGAGCTCGACTCAGACGACGCCCTGCAGGTCGGGATCCTCACGGGCGCGGGCGGGTTCTTCTGCGCCGGCATGGACCTCGGCGCGTTCGTGAAGGGCGAGTCCCCCTACTACGAGGGGCGTGGTTTCGCCGGGATCGCTCAGCGCGCGTCGCGCAAGCCGCTGATCGCCGCGATCGAGGGGTTCGCCGTCGCGGGCGGCTTCGAGGTCGCGCTCGCGTGCGACCTGATCGTGGCAGCCGAGGGCGCGAAGCTCGGCATCCCGGAGTCCAAGCGCTCGCTCGTGGCCGCGGGCGGCGCGCTGCTGCGGCTCCCGAAGCGGATGCCCTACCACGTGGTGATGGAGCTGGCGCTCACCGGAGATCCCTTCCCGGCCGAGCGCTTTCACGAGCTCGGTGTGGTGAACCGCATCGCCGCGAAGGGCGAGGCGCTCGACACCGCGCTCGAGCTCGCGGAGGCGATCGGCAAGAACGGCCCGCTCGCGCTGGCTGCGGCGAAGCAGATCCTCGACGAGCAGTTCGACTGGTCCTCCGAGGAGATGTGGGAGAAGCAGGGCGCGATCGCGGGCCCGGTGATGACCTCAGAGGACGCGAAGGAGGGCGCGTCGGCCTTCAAGGAGAAGCGCGAGCCGGAGTGGAAGGGGCGCTGAGCCCCGTCACTAGCGCCCGCGCGTCTTCTTGGGCCTGAAGGCCGCGGTCAGCTCTTCCTGCGTGAAGGCGCCCTCGGTGCGGCCGTTCACGGCGAAGTCGTAGAGCGCCACGCGGAACACGGCGTTCAGGGCCGCCGAGAGCAGCACGCCGATGGCGAAGATCACGGCGGCGAGCGCCCACAGCGCGAGGGCGCCGCCCTGCGAGGAGTCCTGGACGGCCAGGCCTCCACCGACCAGCACGATCAGCGGGAGGAGCATCGCAAGGAAGATCAGCCCACCGATCGCTGCGGAGCCCACCACACCCTCGCCCCAGCGCTCGCGCAGGATCGACACCGAGCGCTTGAACGCGTCGCGCGGGCCGAGGCCCTCGAGCGCGATGATCGGGATCACGAAGAAGGTCGCCGCTGCCCACGCGAAGTTCAGGAGGCCGGCGAAGATCTGGCCGCGCGCGTTGTTCTCGAGCGCGCCCTGGATCGCGCTGATGATGGCTCCTACGGTCGCCTGCACCGCCGCCCAGGCGGCGATCTGGGGGAGCCGGCTGCGCGCGACGGCCATGCCGTCGGCGAACTTCGAGTCCTCGCCGTGGAGGCTCTTCGCGGCCGCGCCCGCGAGCGCGGTGCCGAAGAAGACGGCGATGAAGGTGAGGGCGTAGAGGCCGACCAGCGCGAACGGGATCAGCACGTACTCGTTGTTCTCCGCGCCCGCGTATGCGGCCGCGGCCGGGCCGCCGATGATCACCATCGCGCCGACCGTCGCAATGAAGGAGATGACGGGGAACAGGAACAACGACCGGTCCGCGCGCAGCACGCTCCAGCTCTTCTTCGTGAGTGTCCAGCCTCTACCGATGCGGCCCATCGGCGCGAAGGCTACCCTCAGTCGGGCTGGCGGAGTCCATCAGCGCGGACTCGGCATGAGACGCGAGGCGATCCACGGCACGTCGCTCCTGCGGCGCTGTGAGAAGAGCTCGTCGCCGGAGGCGGGCACCGCGCGCGAAGCCTAGACTGCCCACCCATGCCCACCTCCCTAGTGACCGGCGGGGCCGGCTTCCTCGGCTCCCACCTCTGCGACCACCTCCTCGGCAAGGGCCACCGCGTGATCTGCGTGGACAACCTCGAGACCGGCTCGCTCAACAACATCGCCCACGTCAAGAGCGACGACTTCGCCTTCGTGATGCTCGACATAACCGAGCACTACGAAGTCGACGAGCCCGTCGACTTCGTCTACCACCTCGCCTCGCCCGCGAGCCCGATCGACTACGCACGGCTGCCGCTGCACACGCTCAAGGTGGGCGCCTACGGGACGCACAACACGCTCGGCCTCGCGAAGAAGAACCGCGCCCGCTTCCTGATCGCCTCGACCTCCGAGGTCTACGGCGACCCCGAGGTGCACCCCCAGCCCGAGACCTACTGGGGCAACGTGAACCCGATCGGCCCGCGCGGTGTGTACGACGAGGCCAAGCGCTACGCCGAGGCGCTGACGATGGCCTACCTGCGCCAGCAGGGCGTTAACACCTGCATCGCGCGCATCTTCAACTCCGTGCTGGCGGACGAGCAGCTGCTCTACGACGACGGGCGCGAGCTCCGCCGCGAGAGCGCCGAGGAAGTCGCCATGCGGATGTCCGCGTTTGAGCGCCGTGCGTCCTATGTGCCGCGCGGAGGAGTGGCCATTGCCGGGAGCGAGGCGAAGGAGTACGAGCTTTCAGGGGTGAGGGTGCCGGCCTTCGAGCCCGACGGTTCGATGGTCGCGGCCCCGGCGACCGCGCTGGTTGCTCATCCGACAGAACAGCGCTGCTTCCAGGTCTCCACCCAGTACGGCCGCTCCATCAAGGTCACAGGCGACCACTCGGTTTTCGTGCAGGGTGATGACGGCGAACCCGAGGCCAAGCCGGTGGTCGACCTCGAGCTCGGAGAGCGCATCGCTGTGGCTCGCCGTATAGACGTGCCCGAGCGGGACCGGCCTGCGGTGAGCGTGCTCGATGCGTGGCTCGCGGCCGGAGAGGACGCGTGGGATCTGAACTTGGAAGTTGAAGGGCTCGGTGCGCTCGCGTGGGAGAAGCGCCGGGAGCTGTTCGGTGTGCTCGTGTCCGAGCGACGCAACGCCGGCGCGAACTGGCGCAGCGGCGCTTGGACGAAGCTGATCCGGATGCGTGAGACGGATCGCGTTCCCGTTCCGCTCGCCCGGCGGCTGGTCGATGCATTGCCGACGGACGCACTCGCCGGGCAGCGTGCGCCCGGGCGCACGTCCCAGCTCCCGGCCTCCATCGCCATCACCGACGATCTCCTGTGGGTGCTCGGCCTCTGGGTCGCCGAGGGATGCACACATGAGAGCGGGAAGAACGCGTTCGTCTCGATCGCGTGCGAAGAGGAGGTCCTCGATCGTGCCGAGGAGATCATCCGGGCGGACCTCGGGCTTCACGTGGCCCGATCCAAGCCCGAGCCCGGTAAGCGGCCAGGATCGCTGTTCGTTCATTCAAGGCTCTTCCTGCGCGTAATGGATTACCTCGGCTTCGACGAGAACCGCAAGCGAATTCCGGGGTGGGTGCTCGGACTCCCACTGGCACGGCTGAAGTGGTTCATCGAGGGCTATCGCGAGGGAGACGGAGTCCATTCCGGCAAGAAGCTGGAGGAGGGCGTGCGGCACGAGTTCAGCACCGTGTACGACGACCTGAAGGACGACCTGATCGTCGCGTTCGCACGCTTCGGTCTGGCGCCGTCGGTCGGCGGCTACGAGTCGGGCTTCAAGGGGAAGCGCTGCCTGTTCTGGCGCCTGACGCTTCCCTCCGTTTCACCGTGGAGCCCGCTCGCATGGGACGCGGGGGTCGAGCAAAAACTCCAGGCCCGCACGACCAAGGATCTCGTCTGGGCACCGGTCAAGAAGATCGAGGAGATCGAGGCTACGCCGCTGGTCTACGACTTCTCGGTGCCTGGACTGGAGAATTTTTGGGCGGGAACCGGCGTGCTCGCGAGAAACACCTACGGCCCTCGGATGAGACCGCACGACGGCCGCGCGATCCCCACATTCCTGCGCCAGGCGCTCGCCGACAAGCCGGTGACCGTGTTCGGCGACGGCTCCCAGACGCGCTCCTTCTGCTTCGTCGCGGACCTCATCCGCGGCCTCGTCGGCCTCGCGGAGTCCGAGGTGCACGAGCCGGTGAACATCGGGAACCCGAACGAGATGACGCTGCTCGAGATGGCCGAGACCGTGGTGGAGATGACCGGCTCGCGCTCGGAGGTCGTGTTCGAGGCACTGCCGATCGACGATCCGAAGATCCGCCAGCCCGACATCACCCGCGCGCGGGACCTGCTCGGGTGGGAGCCGGAGATCGATCTGCGTGAGGGCCTCAAGCAGACGATCGAGGACGCAACGGCGAAGCTGGCCAAGCCGGCGTAGCGCTGTGGGCTCCTCCGAGGGAAAGAACCTCGAGGCGATCAGCCGTGCGATCGACGAGCACAACCGCACCTGCGAGTTCCCGGCCGTCGCCGTCGCCATGAACCCGTTCGAGGTCGAGCGCCTCGGGTGGGATGACATCCGGGGCCTGCCGATACGCCCTGACGCGAACGTCGGCACCGGACGGTTCCGGATCGTGTGCGGAGGCGAGGAGCCCGAGCTCGAGGAGGAGACGGTCGAGGCCGTGTCCGACGAGGAGCTAGTGCCGATCGAGCTGACGCCGGTCGAGCGCTAAGCCTGTGGCCACGCCGAGCGAAGCGCAGTTCGACTTCGACATCGGCAGAATCGACTTCTGGGCGCAGCCCGCGCGCGTACGCGACGAGGCGTTCGCGCAGCTGCGGCGCGAGGCGCCGGTGTCCCACCACGGGCCGCCCGAGGACGCGCTCGGGATCTACGACGGTGAGGAGGCCGGCTACTGGGCGATCGCGCGGTACGACGACATCAAGCGGATCTCGCGCGACCCGAAGACGTTTCAGTCCGGAAAGGGCGTGCTCTTCGGCGAGGCACCCCCCGAGATGCTCGAGGCCTCGCAGTCGTTCCTCGCGATGGACGCGCCGCGCCACACGAAGTTGCGCGGGCTCGTGTCGGCCGCGTTCACACCGCGCCGGGTGGCCCGCATCGAGGAGGGCATCCGCTCGCGCGCGAAGGAGATCGTGGCGGAGGCGGTGCCACACGGCGAGGGTGACTTCGTCGAGCTCGTGGCCAAGCGACTGCCGCTCGTGACGATCAGCGACATGGTCGGCGTGCCGGATGCGGACCGCGAGCGGGTGGTCGAGGCCGCGGATGTGCTCGTGACCGTGACCGACCCCGAGGTCTCGCAGGGCAAGCCGCTGCTCGAGGTGATGGGTACCGCGCTGTGGACGCTCACCGAGTTCGCCACCGAGCTCGCGAAGGAGCGCGAGGCCGCACCGAAGGACGACCTGATGACGGCGCTGGTCGAGTCGCGCGTCGACGGCGACCGGCTCACCCACGCCGAGATAGCCGCCTTCTTCGTGCTGCTCTCCGTGGCCGGGAACGACACCACCCGCCACACGACCTCGCACGGGATGAAGGCGCTCACCGACAATCCGGATCAGCGGGCGATCCTGCTGGGCGACCTCGAGGCCACCACGCCGGCTGCGGCGGAGGAGATGGTGCGGTGGGCGAGCCCGGTGACGACCTTCACCCGCACCGCCACCCGCGATGTCGAGCTCCACGGCCAGGAGATCTCCGCCGGCGAGCAGGTCGCGCTCTTCTACCACTCGGGAAACCGCGACGAAGAGGTGTGGCAGGACGCCTGGACCTTCGACGTGACACGCGACCCGAACCGCCACCTCGGCTTCGGCGGCGGCGGCCCGCACTACTGCCTCGGCGCCTCGCTGGCCCGCACCCAGCTGCGCGCGATCTTCACCGAGCTGCTCATCCAGGCGCCCGGCACCGAGGTCGGCGAGCCCGAGATGTACCGCCAGGGGGCGTTCATCCACGGGGTGAAGCGGCTGCCCTGCAGCTTCGGTTAGCGTCGGCTCGCCGTGGCTATGCCGCCCCTACTCGAGGAACGCTCACCGGCCGTGCAGATGGTGCTCGGCGCGATCGTGCCCGCCAGCTTCGGCGCGCTCGTCGGGCTCTTTCTCATCACCTCCGAGCCGGCCTACCTCGTCGGCTCGGTGCTTGGCATCGGTGGCGGTTACTTCGCCGGCCTCGAGCACCACGGCGCGGCCGACGGCGCCGCGCGCGGCTTCATCGGCGGCTTCCTGTTCGGCCTGTTCATCCTCACCGTGCGTGAGCTGACCGGCGAGGAGGAGAAGGCCCTGATCCCCGAGCCGGCGGCGGGCCTGCTGGTGATCACAGTGGTCTTCGGAATGGGGCTAGGAGCCCTCGGCGGCCACATGCGCGCACGTCACGCACGCAAGCACGAGCCCCACGTGCCGGAAGCTCCCGCCGAGACCTAGTCGGTCGGCTCGGCCAGCAGGCTGCGCTGGTGCAGCCGGTAGAGGAGCATGAGCGCCGGCACCACCCACACGGCGGCGGCTCCGAAGACGATGAAGAGCAGGGTCATCGTGCCGTCGGGTGCGGCGGCCTGCTCGATGGTGAAGCCGCCGGGCAGCACCTCGGGGTGCTGGGCGAGGCCCCAGCCCCACACCACGGAGGTCACGGCGAGCGCTGCGAGCACGCGCGGCACGCGCTGGGCGCCGCGCACGAGGGCCACGATCGCGCCCACGCCGCACAGCGCGGAGAGGATCACGAGCGGCAGCTCGCTGCCGACCAGGCCGTCGTAGAGGTCCCGCGCATCGGCGCGAAGCACGAGCAGGCCGGCGAACGCGAGCGCACCCGCGACGGCGCCCGCGGCGATGGCGCGCCTGCGGAAATAGGCGGTGAGCTCCTCGTCACCGAGGCGGCGCGAGTCGCTCGTGAGGAACACCGCCGCGATGTAGGCGCACGCGCTCACCAGCAGTACGCCGATGGTGATCGAGGTGAGGTTCAGCCAGCTCGACACCGGGTTGCCGCTGCCCTCTGGCGGGATCCGCCCCGATGCGATGGCGCCCGCCACGGTGCCGAGCATGAGCGGGGTGAGCACCGACGCGAAGGCGAACACGCCACCGTGCAGGCGCCGCTGGGTGAGCGGCACGCTCATCTTGCGGAACGCGAATGCGCCGCCGCGGAGAACGATGCCGAGAGCGGCGAGGGAGAGCGGCACGAAGCAGGTGGTCATCACGGCGGCGAAGGGCTCGGGAAACGCCGACCAGGCGATCACCAGGATGAAGATCAGCCACACGTTGTTGGCCTCCCAGACGGGGGTGATCACACGGTCCATCAGCTCCCGCGGGCGCTCGCCGCGCTTGTCCCCGCCGGCGAGCAGGTCCCAGATGCCGGCGCCGAAGTCGGCGCCGCCGAAGATCGCGTAGGCCGTGACGCCCGCCCACAGCACCGCCGCGGCGATGTCGGCCTTGCTCACGCCGAGCTCTCCCTCAGGGTGCGAACGCCTGTCTGTGAGGACCCCCGGGGTCTCACGAGCGCGGCGGTCCGTAGGGGACGTCTTCGACCTTCAGATCGCCCTCACGCCAGCGTCTGGCCATACCCCGCAGCACGAGCACGGTGATCACGCCGAGCGAGGCGTAGAGCACCAGCGAGCCGATGAAGGTGAACCAGATCCCGTCCGCGGTGGTGACCGCATCCTCGGTGCGCAGGATCTCGTACACGACCCACGGCTGGCGGCCGACCTCGGTCACGATCCAGCCGCATTCCAGCGCGAGGGCCGCGGCCGCTCCTGCGACAGCGGACGCACGCAGGAACCAGCGCGAGCGCGGCAGCTCGCGTCTTCGCCACCACACGAACGCGAACCACAGTGCGAGGCCCATCAGCGCGGTTCCGATCCCGACCATCGTGTCGAAGGCGAGGTGCAGCAGAGTGGGGGAGGGCGGCAGATCCTCGGCCGGGAACTCCTCCATGCCCTTCACCACCGTGTCGGCGGAGAAACCGACGAGGATCGAGTCGAGGTCGGGGATCGAGATCCCGTACTTCACCTCGCCGTCCTTGTAGATCCCGCCGATCACCTCCGGCTGGTTCGGTCCCGTCTCCTCGACGTATTCCATCGACGCGAACTTCGCGGGCTGGTCCTTGGCGATCGCGCGCGCCGCAAAGTCGCCCACCCCCAGCTGCAGCGGCGTCGCGATCGCGGCCACCGTGAACGGGATGATGAAGCCGAGCCTGTGGTGGCGGTCGGTGCGCCCGCGCAGCATGCCGACGGCGTAGACCGAGGCGACGGTGAACCCGGCCACCATGTAGGCGGCGAGGATCATGTGCGGCACCTCGTAGGGGGCCGCGCCGTTGAAGATCACCTCGAGCGGCCGGACCTCGGTGACCTTGCCCGCGGCATCCATGTCAAAGCCTGCCGGCTGGTTCATCCACGAGTTGGCGGCCACCACCGCGGCGGCGCCTCCGAGGCCGGAGAGCACGATCGGCACACCGCTCCAGAGATGCGCCTTCGGCGAGAGCCGGTCCCAGCCGTAGATGTAGATCGCGATGAAGATCGCCTCGGTGAAGAAGAAGATCCCCTCGATCGCGAAGGCGATGCCGAACACGTCGCCGAAACGGCCCATGAGGCCCGGCCAGAGGAGGCCCATCTCGAACGAGAGCACCGTGCCGGTGATCGCGCCGACCGCGAACAGCACGCCCATCACCTTCGACCAGCGCCGCGCGAGCTCGAGCGCGGTGGCGTCGTTCTTTCGTATGCCCCACCAGTTGGCCACGAGCGTGATCGCGGGGAACGCCACGCCCATGCAGGCGAGCAGGATGTGGAACCCGAGCGTGAAGGCCATCTGGCTGCGGGCGGGACCGAGCTGCGACGAGGCCGCGAGGAGATGGAGGTCCGCGAGCCCGCTCACGCGAGCAGGCTAACTGTGACTTCGGTGGGGTCTAGACTCGATCCCGCTTGGTGGGCGTAGCTCAGTTGGTAGAGCTCCGGGTTGTGATCCCGGCGGTCGCGGGTTCAAGTCCCGTCGCTCACCCCTCGGCAGTCAGCGCCCGTCCGGGGTTCGGCGCATCCGGCGCGGCGTGGCTGCGCGGGGATCGTCGTCTCGAACCAGGGCGGGCGCCAGCTCGACGGCGATCCCGCCACGATCGATGTGCTGCCGGAGATTGTGGCCGCCGTCGGCGATGACGTCGAGGTGCTCGTGGACGGCGGCGTCCGCGACGGCACGCACGTGCTGAAGGCGCTCTGCGTCGGGGCGCGGGCGGTGCTGGTCGGGCGGCCGCAGTACTGGGGTCTGGCC